>CALGIV010000212.1 GCA_937914785.1 uncultured Eubacteriaceae bacterium
GCCGCTGAAGAAAGCGTTGGCGACAGCTTATGACTTTGAGCCGAGTGACAGCTACACGGATAAGTATCAGTATGATGGGACAGGCAGCACGAGCAGCAGTACAGATGCCCAAATCAATGCAGTCTTGGACAGCGGACAGAAAACAGTGTATCTGGCCAATATTTTTAAGGCGCAAAAAGAGGAAGTTATCGACGCAGTCGGGTTCTTTTTATGGAATGCCGGTGCGGATTATACGATTAAAATATATCGGACAGCCGGCAACGAAAACCCTGTCAGCGGGACACTGTTGACGACAGAGATGGGCAGTACGGCATATGCCGGATACCGCACCGTCGCATTGACGGAGCCGGTGCAGCTGGACGAAGGAGATTATTTCTCTGTTGTAGTGGAGCTTACATCGACCGATAACGGCAATGCAAATATTATGTTGGATAAAACTGCAGACTGGGGATGGGTGCGGCATTCTTCTTCTGCCAATGCGGGCGAGAGCTTTATCAGTATGGATGGGACGAGCTGGTCGGATATCGGCGGAAGCGGTGTCTTTATCGACGGTGCGGCTCAAAAGGGCAACCTGCGCATCAAGGCGATGACACAGAGCAAGCTTACAATAACGCTGCCGCGGATACTGACGCTGGAAGCAGAGGAGAGCCAAACATTGATGCCCATCATCCGGCATTCAGGGGGAGAGAGTACAGTCAGCTGGACTTCTTCTGATTCGGCAGTAGCTACTGTAGAAAACGGTGTCGTTACTGCACAGGATGTTGGACAGACGACGATTACGGCGACGGTTGAAGATACCGGCGGCGCGGTCGCTACGGCGGCATGTGTCGTCACTGTCGTAGGTACGCACGCAGAGAGCGTGACGTTGAGCGAGCGCAGTAAGACTGTGGCCTTTCGTGACAGTACGGTGACGTTTGAGTTGTCGGCCGATGTTTTGCCGGCAGATGCGGCAATTCAGGAATTGAAGTGGACGTCTTCCAGTCCGCATGTCGCTGCCGTATCGGCAGGAGCCGATGGCAGGACGGCGACGGTAACGGTTGTCGGCGCGGGTCGGACGGTGATTACGGCCGAGGTGAAAGACGGCAGAGGCTTAAAGCAGACATGCCAGCTGACAGTCGAGCAGTTGGCGACGGGTATTTCAATTGACGAAGATCGGCTGTCGCTTGTTGCCGGCGCGCGTACACAGTTGAGCGCGCGCGTAGCGCCGGACAATGCAAGGGATAGGCAAGTCGTTTGGCAAAGCAGCGATACAGGCGTTGCCACGGTAGACAACAATGGTCTGATTGCGGCCATAGCACCCGGTCGCACACGTATTACGGCGAAAACATCGGATGGCGCCTATGAAGCGTATTGCGATGTAACGGTTCAGGTTGCAGCAGGAACCAATACGCGCCTGTCGGGCGATGATCGTTACGAGACGGCGGTAAAGATCAGCCAGTCTTCCTTTAAAAGTGCAGAGAATATCATCCTTGTCAATGGGCTGAACTTTCCCGATGCGCTGGCAGCGGCTCCGTTGGCTTACAGTCTCGATGCGCCGGTGTTGATGATTAAAAAAGGTGAGCGCAGGCCGGATGCAAACACGATGGCGGAGATCGATCGTTTGGGTGCAAAAACGATCTATATCCTGGGTGGGGCAAGTGCCGTATCGAAAGAGGCGG
>CALGIV010000213.1 GCA_937914785.1 uncultured Eubacteriaceae bacterium
ATGCGGCGTTTCCTGTGCTGCATGGGCGCTACGGTGAAGATGGCACGGTGCAGGGGTTGTTGGAGCTGGCCGATATTCCGATCATTGGGTGCGGCACAATGGCTTCGGCGTTGTGTATGGATAAAGACCGCGCACATCGCATCGTTTCCACATATGGCATTAAAACGCCGCGCGGCGTTGTCGTTGCACAAGGGGACAGCGATTTCGAGATTTTAAGAAAAGCAAGGCATTTAGACTATCCGCTTTACGTCAAGCCCGTCAAAGCAGGCTCTTCCATCGGTATTACAAAGATTATGGATAAGCGGCGTCTTTTAAGTGCGGTGGCCGTCGCTTTTGAATTTGATGATGAGGTCATCATTGAAGAACACATCGAGGGCAACGAAGTGGGATGCGCGGTAGTAGGGAATGAGACGCTGTGCGTCGGCGAAGTCGACGAAATGGAATTAAACGACGTATTTTTAGACTATGCGGAAAAGTATACGCCGAAAAGTATCGTCATCCATTTGCCGGCACGTGTGGACAAAGAGATGAGTGAACGCATCAAGAATACGGCCGCGGTAATTTATAAAGCATTGGGTTGTCAGGGTTATGCCCGTGTAGATTTGTTTTTAACGCCGGAAGGGACGCTCGTGTTTAACGAGATCAATACGATTCCGGGATTTACGCAGCACAGTCGCTTTCCGGCAATGATGCGCGCGGCGGGACTGAGCTTTCAGGATCTGTTAGAAAGGATTATCGAATTGGGATTGAAAGATGAAAAAACTTATATTGCCTAAAGAAAACATTCACCGGGGCAACCTGGTGCTGGTCAATCGGGAGCATGCATTAAAAGTCTCGAGGGAAAAGGGCGTCAGTTTGGCCCGGGTAGAGTCTGTATATGCACGCATCCTGCTGGAGATCCGTACGGCGACGATGCTCTCGGCCCTTATCGAGATGCTCTCGGCAAAAGGGCGGATTATACCGATAAGCGGGTACCGTTCACGTAAGGAACAGGAGCGGATCTATGTCGATTCATTGGCAGAAAACGGCAAAGCATATACGGAAAAGTATGTCGCACAGCCGGATTGCAGCGAACATCAGACCGGACTGGCGATTGATGTGGCTCAAAAGGGCGACAACATCGATTTCATCTGTCCGGACTTTCCGAATTCGGGTATATGCCATAAATTCAGACGTTACGCGGCGCAATTCGGTTTTGTCGAACGCTATATGGAAAGCAAAGAAGAAATTACGGGTATCGGCTATGAGCCGTGGCACTTTCGTTATGTGGGCTATCCGCATTCGACGATTATGGAGCGAGAAGGTATGGTCTTAGAAGAATATGTCGATTTTGTCCGGCAATTTGATGCGCGCGCGCCGCTCAATGTTATGCGCGCTGACAGTCATTTTGATATCTTCTACGTTCCGGCAGAAGCGGAAGAGACGATATTAGAACTTCCGGACGGGCTGCCTTATCAACTGTCCGGCAATAATGTCGACGGCTTTATCGTCACCCTCTGGAGGCAGACTGCATGACAGCCTCAAAAAAAGGACGTGCCTGGATTGAGCTGAACTTACGTCATCTGGCTAATAATGTCGCGCAAATGCGGGCGCTGTTGGGAGAGACGTGTGCCATTATGGCCGTGATCAAAGCGGACGCCTATGGGCACGGAGAAATCCTGATGGCCAAGAATTTACAAAAACTGGGAATTGATGCCTTTGCAGTCGCTACGGTGGAAGAAGGCATCTGTCTGCGCAAAGCCGGTGTTAGCGGCGAGATCCTCGTTTTGGGTTATGTACATCCGGGGGATGTGTATCTTTTACAGCAGTATGACCTGACGCAGACGATCCTTGAACTGGATTATGCGAAAATGTTGAATGCCTTCGGCCTGAAGCTTAAAGTGCATATTAAAATTGACAGCGGTATGCACCGGCTCGGCATTGCGGCGGATGACCGGGCGGCGCTGAGCGAAGTATGCAGGATGGAAAATCTAATGATCACCGGAGTATATACGCATTTGTGCGCTTCCGACAGTACACAGGCAGAGGATATGGCCTATACCCGCAATCAGATCACAGCATTTCAAAGCGCGGCTGATTTTTTAAAAAAACATTGCCCGAATAAAATAAAGTTGCACGTACAAAGCACGTACGGCGCGCTGAACCATCCATATCTGCAATGTGATTACGCAAGGCTTGGACTGTCGCTTTACGGTGTGTTATGTCTGCCGGACGAAGCGGTATTGTCCAGCGTTGAGTTGCAGCCGGTGTTGTCGGTGAAGGCGCGTGTTGCCGCTGTTAAAAATATTACAAAAAGTGCGCCAGTCGGCTATGGGCGCGCTTTTACGGCGCCGGAAGATATGCGCATTGCTGTATTGGCGATTGGATATGCAGATGGTGTTCCGCGTAATTACGGAGAAGGGGGCGGGTATGTGTTGATCCGGGGGCGGCGATGTCCGATTATTGGACGGATTTGTATGGATATGATGATGGTGGATGTGCAGACGGTTGAAAATGTTCAGGCGGGTGAGATAGCTGTCATCATCGGCTCAGACGGTGTTGAGCAGATCCGTACGGAAGAAGTTGCGCAAAAATGTGGGACGATTTCCATCGAAGTGCTGTGTCATTTTGGCAGCAGGCTGGATAAAGTTGTTGCGGGCGGTCGGATCCGGCCAAACATCGAAAGTGGCGATAAACAAAAAATGGAAACTGGATCATATTCTTCTTGTTCCGACACTGAATATCTGATACAATAAAATGTATTAAATTAAAGTGAGGATATCAAATGGAAAATCATAAATCCAAAAATACTGCTTTTTTATTCTTCGGCATACTCGCCCTGCTCGCTTTGGCAGGCGCGTGCGTTTATTATATTTTAGATTATCATTCAATGATACAGTCGTACATTGAATTATATATTCCTCAGGGGTATACCGAAGAGATGATCAAAAGCAGTTTTCCGTTTAGTGACGTGGTGCCGACATTAATTCAGACAACCGGCCTATACAGCTTGTTGGCCGCTGTTTTATTCGGCGCGAACAGCATCGTCAAAAGAATGGGTATCGGCAAGAGCCGGGTTGAGAAAACACCGTCAATGGCCAAAGTCGTAGAGGAAATTGGGGTAGAAAAGCAGAAAAGTCAGCCGGAGATAGAACAATCAGAGCAATTGGAAAACAGAGCGGTTGACCCTGTGTTACCCGATTAAAAAGATAAAAAGAGGCGCAGCCGATGGCTGCGCCTTTATTATTATTTATTATCGTTTATCGACTGCCGTTTAAAATTTCGATATCGTTTTATTAGCATAATTTAAGTAAATATTTTTTACCACTCTTTACCACTCTTTACAATTTTTTACAAATATACTCAAAATAGCTATTTAGACAATAGACAAATAAAGATTCATCAGTTAAAATAATGTATATCAAATAGCGAAGGAAGATGACAAGGTGAAACTTAAAGACAATAAAAGTTTATACACGCTTCTGGTTATCCTCGTTGCAATTGTATTGATTTTTATTGTAATGTGTTTAATTTACATATCGACGTTAAATGATGCTGTCGGAGAAGAGACAGACCGCTATTTAAGCGAGGTATCCTATCATATCGCAACCTTGTTAAATTATCGCGTGCGTGCGCATTATGCCAATCTTGAAACGATTGCCTCTACGTACGTTCAATATATTGATGAAGATGAATATCAAGAGTATTTAATGGATAAGGCGAATGAATCCGGATACATTCGCTTATCTATGGTAGGGACAAATTATATCGGCTATTCGAGTGACGGCCTGACGGTGAATTATTCCGGCAACACTTCTGTGCTCAACGCGTTAAACGGCAAGCGCGGAATTGAAAGCATCAGCAGAGGGCACGGTGAAAGTGATATTATGTTATTTGCCGTGCCGGTCGTAGACGACGGGGTGGTAGTCGGGGTGCTGATAGGAACCAGCACAAAAAATGATCTTATTTTGTCGTTGATGGTTGAAAGTTCAAGCGGAGAATTATATTCGCAAATTATCGATTCTGATGGTGACTTTATCGTCGTTTCAACAAATAAAAATGCCATTTCGGGCTATATTAATTTTTTTGATGCAATAGAAGAAAATGGGACGGTTTCGCCCGGTGATAATATTCATAAGATGCAGGAAGATGTCCTTGATGGCAAGGCGGGCATCCTGCATTATTCTATGAAAGATAATGGTGTGAACAAAGCGATGTCGTACAGCCCGCTGGGCATTGAGGACTGGTATTTGCTGACAGTCATTCCAACAGACGCTGCGGGAATGCAAAAGGCGATTTTTATTCGCTCTGCTGTGATTATTAATATTGTTATTATCGGATTGTTGTTATTATTGATTTTAATCGTGATGTTACTTCAAAAACAAAACCAAAACCGACTGGAAAAGATTGCTTTCATCGACCCTGTAACAAAGGGGTTTAATAAGGCGCGCTTTGATGCGGAAGCCGGGATTCGGCTTGAAGGAGCAAAGAAGCGTGAATATGTGGCCGTTGCGCTGGATATCCAGCGATTTAAACTCATTAACGATTCATTTGGTACAAAGGCTGGAGACGAGACGTTAAAACATGTGTACGACACGATTGGCAGAAATCTGAAAGCCAATGAAATTGTCGGGCGCATTACGGCCGATACGTTTTATGTATTAATGAATTATGAATCGACGTCGACAGTGACGAGCCGGATTGAGAAGATTGCGCAAGACATTAACGCGTTTAATGAGACGATGGAGCAAAAATATTATTTGCCGATTATGGCCGGAGTTTATATTATCGATGACCCTAAATTAAATTTGATCACGATTCAGGATCGAGCCAATTCTGCTCGCAAAAGCAATAAGGAGATGCGGCAGGCACAGCTTTGCTCCATCGTTTTTTACAGCGAGATGCAACGGCTGCGTATGGTGCGTGAAAGAGAGATTACCAACCGTATGGAATCCGCGCTTACCAACGACGAATTCATCTTTTATTTACAGCCTCAGGTCGAGTTGGAAAACGAACGTATTGTTGGCGCCGAGGCGCTTGTGCGGTGGGCTGATCCGCAGCGCGGTGTAGTGTATCCGAACGAATTTATCCCTACACTGGAGAAAAATGGCTTTATTACGAAACTGGATATTCATATTTTTGAAAAAGTGTGTAAATTGATTGAAAAATGGATTGGTGAGGGGAGAGACCCGGTGCCTGTTTCCGTGAACCTGTCCCGCCTGCATCTCACAGAGAGTGGTTTTCTTGATGAGTATGAAAGAATTAAAAATCGATATTCAATTCCGGATGGGCTGATTCAACTCGAGTTGACTGAGACGGTGGTTTATGAGAATTTTGAATTGATTTATAACGCGGTTGATCGCGTACATAAATTGGGTTTTGTTATGGCTTTGGATGATTTTGGGAGTGGGTATTCATCGTTGAATCTGTTAAAAGACATTCCTGTAGACATACTAAAGCTGGATCGTGGTTTCTTTGACGAGGAGCGCGGAAGTCGCAACCGTGGGGAGCATATCATTGAGGGGATTATCAGCCTTGCGAGAAAACTTGATATGGTGATTGTGGCAGAAGGCGTTGAAAGTATGGCGCAATTGGCATTTCTAAAGCAAGTGCAATGCGATATGGTTCAGGGGTATATTTATTCAAAGCCTGTTTCAATAGAAGAATTTGAAGAGCTGACTTTCGCTAAAAAAGCTTAAACAGGAGAGGACGATGAAAGAGTTTCTCATGCGGAAAAGAATCAATGTCGCATTGATGATAATAATAATCATTATTAGTTGTGCGGCGACGTATTTTGTAACCGATGCTTTAACATCCGGCGCAGAAAAGGGCAGTGTGCAAACAACGGAAGCCTTATATGAAAGTGCTGTGATGGATGCCATCAGGATTGAGGAGGATGAAATTTATCCATTGGTCTGTATTGATGGGACGGATGAGTTGGTGCGGTGGAACGAGGCAGCGGATAAAGTGCTGCTCGTCTCCTGGCATCGCTACCCGGATAGTTACATCGCTGGAGAGAGCCTCGTGCTTGAGTGGGGTGAAGTCTGGACGTTTACAGATCTTGAAATCAAGCAGTGGTATCAAAACACTGCGGCGGATGAGGGCGTCGAAGATTGGACATTGCGGCTGAAGCAGTTAATCGGCTTGCCGTCGGAAAAAGAATACACACATTTTACCGGTTTCTGGGTTGCGCCGGACGATATTTTACGGCCCGCCTACAGCACCGATATATCGGTATCCGTTATGACAGATCAATTTGATGAAGAGTATGACGAAGCGTATAAAGAGTGGTTTGATGGCAATATCGTATATTCTTATTTTGAGCGCCAGTATCCATGGACAAGACTTGGATATACGTACGATTGGGCGGAAAGCAGCGATGATTATGGCTTGACGGAGTTTATCATTTCTGATGGCTCTTCAGTCGAGATTGAGTTTACATATTCGACGGAAGAATTTCTCGATTTTCTTGCACAATAAAGCGATTTTTAAGCCTGAGGCAGTAAAATTAAAAGACGAATTTTTCAAGGAAGAATTCTGTATACGTTTAACCGAGTTTTTTTTAAAACTAAGCGATTTTTTATGCATTTAAACATTGTTTTTTTTTTAACTATGTGTTAAGATAGGTCTGGATTTAAAGTACGCATTCGAATAATTCCATTTATGTAAATCATCTTTAAATAATTAAAGTTTTCAAACAGATAGTTAATATCTGTTCAATAAATATGTCAGCTATATTTATGTTAATAAATAAATGCTATTTTCAAAGGAGGGTAATATGGCAAAAATTGAAGTGGCCAAAGATCGTTGCAAAGGTTGTAAACTTTGCGTGCTGAACTGCCCAAAGAACATTATCAAAATAGGCAGTGACGTAAATACTGCGGGTTATTTCGTAGCAGAACAATTCAATCCAGAAGAATGTACAGGATGCAAACTGTGTGCAATTATGTGCCCAGATATGGCAATTTCCGTGTACAAATAAGGCAGGAGGAAAAGAATGAAAAAAGAATTTTTAAAAGGTAACGAAGCAATGGCGGAAGCCGCCGTAAGAGCGGGTTGTCGTTTCTTCGCGGGCTATCCCATCACACCACAGAACGAAATTCCGGAACATCTGTCTCGCAGATTGTTCGAAGTTGGCGGAGAGTTCGTACAGGCTGAAAGTGAAGTAGCGGCGTCCTATATGGTCTACGGCTCCTCAATGACCGGTACGCGATGTATGACTTCTTCTTCAGGCTGCGGTCTCGCACTGAAAGCAGAAGGGATTGGCTATATCACCGGTGCAAGACTTCCTGCCGTTGTTATTAATGTAGGCAGAGGCGGTCCTGGTCTGGGACAGATTCTTCCTTCTCAGCAAGACTATCTTTCAGCGACAAAAGCGCCGTCAAACGGTGGTGCAAGAGCGTTCGTATTGGCGCCCTCTAATGTTCAGGAAGCAGTTGACCTCGTTTATGAAGCGTTTGACATTGCTGATAAATATCGCTGCGTTTGTTATGTGTTGACAGACGGTGTTATCGGCAATATGATGGAAGGCGTTGTATTGCCCGAAATGAGAGATTTAAGCTCTCTTCCGGATAAATCTGATTGGGTAGTTACAAAACGTGGCCCCGGCCCGAATACGCAATTTGGTAATAAGAGAATTATTACTTCCTGGCAGAACACGGGTGAAGAACTGGAAGCAACAAACCAGGTATTTGCCGATATGCTCGAAGGCTGGAAAGCGAACGAAACGCGTTACGAAGCGTATCAGATGGATGATGCAGAAGTCGTGTTTGCAGCTTATGGCACGAGTGCAAGGGTTGCAAAAACAGTTGTGAATAAAATGAGAGCGGAAGGCATCAAAGCCGGCCTGTTAAGACCGATTACGCTGTTCCCGTTCCCGGAAAAACCGTTTGAAGCGCTGGATGCAGCTAAAGTTAAAAAAGTAATTTGTCTCGAAATGAGTATTCCGGGTCAATTGATTGAAGACGTTCGTGCATTTGTCGACAAGAAAATTCCCGTGGAACATTTCGGACGTTCAGGCGGCGTAATTTTGAAACCAGAAGAAGCTTACGAAGCCTCTAAGAAAATGCTGTAGGAAGGATGAAAAAAATGGAAAAAATATTTGGATTACCATCGACAGTTCTTGAGCAGATGACGCATCAATTTTGTCCGGGCTGCGGACATGGGATCGTAGATAGTTTGCTGATGCATGAGCTGGAAGAGATGGGTGTTAAAGAAAATACAGCTATCGTATGGCCGGTAGGATGTTCACCGATGGCTGGAAGTGTATCTACAATCAATCAGGTAAGCGCAGCGCACGGCAGAGCCGCAGCGGTAGCAACAGGATTGAAAAGAAGCAGCAAAGACACGTTCGTTATCTGTTATCAGGGCGACGGCGACTTGGCGGCAATTGGGACGGCAGAGACGATTCATGCTGCAAACAGAGGCGAAAATATCACGGTTATTTTCGGCAACAACTCTATTTATGGGATGACAGGCGGTCAGATGGCGCCGACAACAATGCTGGGTCAGCTTTCTACGACGACACAGTCGGGCAGAAACAGCGAACAGCACGGCAACCCGATCCGTATGGCTGAAATTATTGCAGGACTTGAAGCGCCGAAATTTGTCGCCAGATATTCTGTTCATGACGCCAAGCACGTTATGCAGACAAAACAGGGCATTAAAAAAGCACTTGAAGTAAACAAAAATGGTGGATATTCTTTCATAGAAGTTGTTACAATGTGTCCGACAGGCTGGAAAATGACGCCGGAGCAATCTGTAAAGAAAATTGTTGAAGAGAACTTGAAAGTTTTCCCGCTCGGCGTGCTGAAGGAGGTAGACTAATGGAAAAATCCTTATTGATTGCAGGATTTGGCGGACAGGGCGTTATGCTGATTGGCAAAACGTTGTGTCTGACGGCAAATGACAATGGTATGAATGCGACATTCTTCCCGGCGTACGGCACTGCACAGCGCGGCGGTACGGCAAACTGTACCTGTATCATCAGCGATGAAGAAATCGGCTCTCCGGTTTGCGAAACATTCGACAACCTGATTGTGATGAATGAGCCCAGCTATCAGAAATTTGCACCGACGTTAAAAGAGGGCGGAGAAATAATTCTCAACTCTTCAATGGTTACTTCCCGTCCGGCAGACGGCGTAAAATATTATGCGATCGACAGCATCAAAATCGCGAATGATTTGGGCAATACGAAAGTAGCCAATATGGTTATCTTAGGTGCTTATATCGCGGTAGCCGGCAACTTGGATGTTGACCAGGTTAAAGAACAGGTAAAACATGCGCTGCACGGCAAAGAAGCTTTATTCGACATTAATATGAAGGCAATTGATGCCGGTATTGCAGCAGTAAAAAGCGCGTAATCGCGCATACTTAATAAAAATAAAAACTGCCATCCGTTTATGGATAGCAGTTTTTTTATTGATGGGAATATATTATGGCATTGCATTTACGCAAAATGAACAAAAGCTGAAAAACAGATTCCTCTGTCGTGAGCGCCCTCAATATAAAAGTTGTTTTTTTCTTGCTGCGACAGATAAATTTGTAGAATATCACCCGGCAATGCTTCTTTTTTAAACGAAATAGACAAGTTATCAATCGCGTTGTTTTTGAGTGTTTCATAAGGAAGTGCGTCACAAATGAAGTCGGCGTATACGGCGTTATTGACATGATGGTTCACGTCAATGTGAGAATAGCAAATGGGTTGTGTATAAACAAGCGTTTTATCTGTAACATTCTTTTGATAGGCGATATCGGAAAGGGCGTTTAATTGTTCCGGCTGGAAGGTGAGCGGATATAGAAAGCTGGAAGGCCGCAGCAATTTGTGATCGTCTGCGTTGACTAAAAGCCATTCTGATAAAGCTGAGATCAGCCTTTGTCCGTCGGGCGCCTCGATAATAAATTCCCGCATGAAACGCGCGCCTTTGGGCATCGTGAGCGCAGTGCCGACGTGCAGCGTTTCATTGCAGACCGGCATGCGCTCTATTTTAACGGTGATTTTTGAAAAAAGGAAAGCCAGGCCTTCTTTTAGCAGTTTCTCGACCGGCAGGCCGAGCGAAGCAAATTGTTCGCTTGAAGCCTGCTGCATAAATTTTAATACAGCAGAAAGCTTTAAAGTATTTTTGCAATCACAGTCGTATGAATTTACTTGTCTGTCAATTACGTAATACATCATAAGCCCTCACTGATTATTCAATTCTGCATAATTTAAGATGTTTCGGCAGAGGAACAAAATCAATGCTGAGACGAGCGTGTTCCACGCAAACAGTGCGAGCAGGCCGAGGGCGAAAGAATAGACCCCTGTTAAAACGATGGCGGCTATGATGCCGGGCAGGGCGATGACGATTAAGACGATGAAGTAAAAAAACAACTGAATCATCTTGCCCGGGAAGTTTCCGAACAGGCGTTCCGTAAGCACGTTTGAGGCGATGAACAGGAATGCAAAGCCGCTGCGCGCGATGATGCAGGCGAGGATATCGATTGGCGAAAACTTCATCAC
>CALGIV010000214.1 GCA_937914785.1 uncultured Eubacteriaceae bacterium
GCTACAGATGTCGGGCAACACCAGATGTGGACGGCGCAATATTATCCATTTCAGGCTCCGCGCACGCTGTTGACGAGCGGTGGATTGGGCACGATGGGCTTTGGTATGGGGGCGGCGATCGGCGGATGTATTGCACGCGGCAAGCAGAAGACGATATTATTTACCGGAGACGGCAGCTTCCATATGAATTTAAACGAGATGGCCAGCGCGGTGAAACACAATCTGCCTCTGATCGTCGTCGTGCTGGATAATAAGGTGCTCGGAATGGTACGTCAATGGCAGGATTTGTTTTTTGAAGGCCGGCATTCTCAGACGACGCTTGAGCGGGCGACAGACTATGTTTTGCTGGCGGAAAGCTTTGGCGCACAGGGCTTTAAAGCGACGACACATACAGAGCTGGCCGAAGCGCTTGAGGAGGCTTTTGCTGTAACCGGCCCTGTCATCGTCCATTGTCCGATAGACCGTGAAGAAAAGGTATTGCCGATGATCCCGCCAAATTGTTCAGTGGATGAGATCATTTTAAAATAAAAACATAAACCCAAAATAAAGGAGAAAAACTATGGAACAACAAAGCTTTACGTTATCAATTCTTGTGAACAACAAATTTGGCGTGCTGACCCGTGTGACAGGTCTGTTTTCAAAGCGGGGCTACAACATCGAGCGTATGACGGTCAAAACGCTGCGCGAGACTGATCTGGCACATATTATGCTGACGACAAAAGCTGACGGTTATACGAAAGAGCAGATCATCAAGCAGCTGAACAAGCTGTACGATGTGCAAAGTATGCTGGTTATGGCAGCGGAGGCGGAAGCGCTCGCGGCAAGCAGTGTGCAGCGTCAATTGCAAATGACTCATTGAAAAAGCGTGCAAGGAGGTTTTGAAAATGGAAGCAACCTTTACTTTATCGATTTTAGTAAACAACAGTTTTGGCGTACTGACGAGGATTTCCGGCCTGTTCTCCAAGCGTGGATTCAACATTGAAAGCCTGACGGCAAATCCGGTTGAAGGAACGCAGCAAGCGCATATTCTGCTGACGTCTTATGGAGATGAAGTGACAAAAGAACAGATTGTCAAACAGTTGGAAAAATTGCATGACGTAGAAAGTGTCGAACTGGTTTTAAATTAAGCCCCTTGCCGATAAAACAAATTTTAATAAATAAGGAGATCAGAGAACATTATGGCAAATATGTATTACGAAAACGATGCAAAGAAAGAGTTTATTTCAAACAAGAAAGTAGCGGTGATCGGTTTTGGCAGTCAGGGTCACGCGCATGCACAGAATATGGCCGATAACGGAATAGACGTCGTCATCGGTCTGTATGAAGGCAGCAAATCGAAAGCGAGCGCAGTGGAGAAGGGATTTACGGTTTTAAATACGCCGGAAGCGGTTCAGGCGGCCGATGTTGTCATGGTGCTCGTCAACGACGAAAAGCAGGCCGCGCTCTACAAGAACGACATTGAACCTTACTTAAGCGAAGGCATGACGCTTTGCTTCGCACATGGTTTTAACATTCATTACGGTCAGATCGTGCCGCCGGCAGACGTCGACGTCATTATGATCGCGCCGAAAGGGCCGGGCCATACGCTGCGCGGTCAATTTACGGAAGGCAGAGGCGTGCCCTGTCTGATCGCCGTTTATCAGGATTACAGCGGAAATGCCAGGGATACGGCGCTCGCTTACGCGTGGGCGATCGGCGGAACGCGCGCCGGTGTGCTCGAGACAACGTTTAAAGAGGAGACGGAAACCGATCTCTTTGGTGAGCAGACCGTGCTTTGCGGCGGTGTCGTCGCGCTGATGCGTGCAGGTTATGAAGTGATGCTTGAAGCGGGCTATCAGCCGGAAAGTGCTTATTTCGAGTGTATGCATGAAATGAAGCTGATCATCGACTTATGTGTCAGCGGCGGTATCTCCTTTATGCACCATTCGATCTCGGATACGGCCGAATACGGCGATTATCGCGTCGGCGGCAGGATCATTACCGAAGAGACAAAGGATGAAATGCGCAAGGTATTGGAAGAAATCCGCGACGGATCCTTTGCGCGGGACTGGATTTTGGAAAATCAGGCAAACCGTCCGTATTTCAGAGCAAAGCAGCTTGAGGACCGCAATCACCCGTCTGAAATTGTCGGCAAGCGTCTGCGCGAACAAATGATCTGGAAGGAAAAATAAAGGATGAAGAGCGATCAGGTCAAAAAGGGGGTTGAGCGTGCGCCGCACCGCTCGCTCTGGATGGCAATGGGCTATACGAAAGAGCAGCTTGAACGCCCATTGATCGGCATCGTCAATTCGTTTAATGAAGTGGTGCCCGGCCATATGGGTTTAAATACGATTGCGCGCGCCGTTAAGGACGGCGTGCTGGCGGCAGGCGGTACACCGGTGGAATTCAACACCATTGCCGTATGCGACGGCATTGCGATGGGGCATATGGGGATGAAGTATTCGCTCGCTTCGCGCGAAGTCATCGCCGACAGCGTCGAATGCAGTGTGATGGCGCACGGATTTGACGGATTGGTGTTTATTCCAAACTGCGATAAAGTTGTGCCCGGGATGCTGATGGCTGCGGCCAGGATGAACCTGCCGTCGATCTTTATCTCGGGGGGGCCGATGCTGTCGAATGATAAGATGGACTTAAACAGCGTTTTTGAAGTTGTCGGGCGGTATAAGAACGATGCGGCGACGGAAGAAGAAGTCGACTTTCTCGTTGAAAACGCCTGTCCGACATGCGGGTCTTGTTCCGGAATGTTTACGGCGAATTCGATGAACTGTCTGAGCGAAGCGCTCGGGATGGGCTTGCCCGGTAACGGGACGGTTCCGGCCGTGTATGCCCACCGCATCCGGCTGGCAAAGAGGGCAGGGGAGCAGATTATGGATCTCGTGGCGCGGGATATTAAGGCGCGCGATATTATGACGCAGGAAGCATTCTTCAATGCGCTGACCGTCGATATGGCATTAGGGTGTTCGACGAATTCCGTGTTGCACTTGGCGGCGATTGCCAGTGAGGCGGCGTTAAAATTTGATTTGAACCTCATCAATGAAATCAGCGAACGAACGCCGAATTTGTGTCGCCTGGCCCCTGCGGGCAGTCATCATATGCAGGATTTAAATGATGCGGGCGGCGTGTACGGCGTGATGTCGGAGTTGAAAAAGAAAGAGCTGCTGCATCTGGGCTGCCTTACCGTAACCGGCAGGACGATGGAAGAAAACCTTACGGCGGTAAAGGTGAAAGATCATACGGTTATTCGAAGTATTGAAGAGCCGTATTCGCAGGCAGGTGGTCTGGCCGTATTGTTCGGCAATCTCGCCGAGAAGGGGGCAGTTGTCAAGCGCAGTGCCGTCGCCGAAGAAATGCTGACCTTTACAGGCAGCGCGCGCGTCTTCGACAGCGAAGAAGCAGCGATTGCTGCTATTTATAATAAAGAGATTAACAAGGGCGATGTCGTCGTCATCCGTTACGAAGGTCCGGCAGGCGGGCCCGGGATGCGCGAGATGCTTTCGCCGACGTCGGCGATTATGGGGATGGGATTGGATAAGGACGTCGCCATTTTAACGGATGGGCGATTTTCCGGTGCTACGCGCGGTGCATCTATTGGACACATCGCGCCGGAAGCGGCAAAGGGCGGCAATATCGCCTATGTGTGTGAAGGGGACAGCATTGAAATTGATATTCCGGCACATAAGCTCAATGTCCTGATCTCTGAGGATGAATTCGACAGACGTAAGGCGACGATGTCGTTAAAAGAAGTTCCGGCATTAAAAGGCTACTTATCAAAATACAGGAATTTGGTTTCTTCCGCAGACGAAGGAGCCGTATTAAAGGGATAACAGGACTTGATATCCTGCTGTCTCTGAGTGAAGGCAGGCAATGATGCAGACACAATTTAGACAAGACAGACAAACGAATTGCTCGACAGATCCGCTGCTTTTAAATTTGAAAATGATTGAGCGCGCAGAAAGGCGTTTGCGGGATGTTGTTCACCTGACTCCGCTGGAACGCAACCGAACGTTTTCCGAGATGTGCGGTGGAGAGTTGTATTTGAAATATGAAAACCAGCAGAAAACCGGTTCGTTTAAAATTCGCGGTGCCTACAATAAAATCTGCGAACTCAAAGAACAGGGTGCGTTGGACAGGATTGTGGCGGCTTCGGCCGGCAACCACGCGCAGGGCGTTGCATTTGCGGCCTCGGCGTTGGGGGTTCAGGCAACGATTGTCATGCCAAAGAGTACGCCGATCGCAAAGGTAAAGGCAACGGAGCAATACGGGGCAGAGGTATGTCTGTTCGGCGATTGTTATGATGCGGCTTATGAAAAGGCGCTTGAAATTCAGCAGGAAGAAAACAGCATCTTTATCCACCCGTTTGACGACTTATCGGTTATGGCAGGCCAGGCGACGATCGGTAAGGAAATCTTAAAAGCCGTACCGGGTGTCGATGCCATTTTGCTGCCTGCCGGTGGCGGCGGCCTGCTGGCCGGTGTCGCTTCCTATATCAAAGCGACAAACCCGCGCATTCGGATTATCGGCGTGCAGGCCGAAGGAGCGCCGGCGATTAAAGAAGCCTATTATGGGCATAAGACCAACATTTTACACGCTTCGACGATTGCAGACGGCATTGCCGTTAAAGTGCCGGGTCAAAAGACGCAGGAGGTTATCAACCGCTGTGTCGATGAAATGGTCACCGTCAGCGATGCGGAGATTTCCTCAGCAATTTTGCTGCTTTTGGAACGCACGAAGCAGGTCGTTGAGCCGGCCGGCGCAGCGTCGCTCGCTGCAGTCTTAAGCGGCAAGGTCGATGTGAAAGATCGATCCGCGGTCTGTGTGCTTTCCGGCGGCAATATCGATGTCAGCGTCATTCATCGTATTATTGAAATCGGGCTGCTATCCAGACATCGGAAGCTGAAGTTTCGTACTGTAATGCCGGATAAACCGGGGAGCCTGGAGCGGTTTTCTAAAATTATGGCGGATGCGTTTGCCAACATCGTT
>CALGIV010000215.1 GCA_937914785.1 uncultured Eubacteriaceae bacterium
CCAACGCAAAGACGGCCTGTCCGCTCGCCGTCACCACGGCGCTGCCACCGGAGCTGCCGCCCGGCACTTTTGCGTCGTCCCAGGGATTTTTACTGTGGGCCAGCGCACTGTTTTCGTTCAGCGAGCCCATCGCAAATTCATCCATATCGCATTTACCGATCAACACGCCGCCGGATTCAGACAAATAGTCGTAGACGGCCGCATTATATGGCGGGTAAAAATTTTCAAGCATCTTTGAAGCGCATGTCGTCTTAATTCCCGCGGTGCACATATTGTCTTTCAGCGCATAAGGAATACCGTCCAATTTGCCCTTGCGCGTCCCTGCCGTGATACGCCTGTCGGCTTCGGCCGCTTGGGCCAACACCTGCTCCTCATCGAGAATCGTGATATAGCCGCCGAATTTTGCATTCACCTCGTCAATACGCCTCAATGTATCAACGGCAATGTCCGTCGCAGAAATTTCTTTTTTATCCAGCAGATCGCTGAGCTTATGAATCGTCTTATCACACAGTCGCATCTTACTCATCCTCCATCAGCTGTTCTACTTTAAAACACATCTCTTCCTTTTGCGACGCGTTGGCCAGTGCTTCGTCATTACTCAGCCCAACCCGAGCCTCGTCTTTACGCAACACGTTTGTCAGCGGCAGGATGTGCTCGCGCGCTTCTTTACCGCTAAAGTCTATATCGTTTAATTTGTCTACATATTTTACGATGTTGCTCAGATCCTGCTGCATCTGCCTTTTCTCTTCTTCATCGAAGCAAAGCCTGCTCAACTCCGCTAAATATTGCACCTCTTCTATTCGTATCTGCATTTCTTTATTCTCCTTTAACCATCTGTATAAAAGCCTCTTCATCTATGACAGGAATTTCCAACTGCTGCGCCTTGGCATATTTGCTGCCGGCATTCTCGCCTGCCACTACAAAATCTGTATTCTTCGAAACGGAACCGGTAACTCTGCCGCCCGCACGTTCAATCAGCCCCTTGGCTTCTGCGCGCGTCATACGCTCAAGCGTTCCGGTCAACACAAATACCCTGTCTTCAAGCGATGGTGCCGGTGCCTGAACTGCTTCACGATGCTTTTGCATATTCACCCCGCAAGCCTTCAGCGCATAGACGATGCGCCGATTCTCTTCATCCTGAAAATAGCGCACGGCCTGCTCGGCCATTTTGGGTCCAATGTCTTCAATTTCCGTCAGCATCGCTTCATCCGCTTCCATCAACGCCTCGATCGATAAGAAATGTTCTGCCAAAAGTTTTGCGGCGCGCTGACCGATTAGGGGAATCCCCAAAGCAAAAAGCACCCTGTCCAAATCATTTTCTTTCGACCGCTCGATGGCTTTGAGCATATTGTCTACCGATTTGTCACCCATCTTGTCCAGTTCCGCAAGCTCTGCCCGCTTCTCTGCCAGATGATAAAAATCTGCAAAATCTTTGACAAACCCCGCTTCATACAGGACCTTAACAACCTTCTTGCCCAAGCCTTCGATATTCATCGCTTCGCGGCTGCAAAAGTGAATCAGGCTGCGCAGCCCCAGCGCCGGACAGGCAGGATTAATGCATTTAACCGCCGCCTGCTGCGCGATGCGCACCGTCGGCTGATCGCAGACAGGGCACGACATTGGAAATACATAGGCTTCGGCATCGGGCGGCCGCTTCTCAAAATCCACGCGCACCACCTCGGGGATGATCTCGCCCGCTTTGCGAACATAGACCGTGTCTCCAATACGAACATCTTTTAATTTTATCATATCTTCATTGTGAAGAGTAGCCCGCGATACGACAGAGCCGCTGATTAGTACCGGCTCCAATTCCGCCACAGGCGTCAACGTACCCGTACGTCCGACCTGCACGGTGATGTCTTTGACGACGGTTTGCTCTTCCACCGCCGGAAATTTATAGGCGATGGCCCAGCGCGGATTTTTGGCCGTACTGCCCAGCGACGCCCATTTTTCAATCTCGTCCACCTTAAAGACGAGCCCGTCGATCTCAAACGGCATTTCCTCGCGCCGCTTTACCGTCTGCGCACAATAGTCGACGACATCCTGAATCGTCTCAAGCCGCTGCGCTTTACTGACAGCAAAACCCAATCTGCCGACATACTCAAGCGCGCCGATATGGCTTGTAAAATGCGCGCCCTGTGCGCTGTCTACGTTAAAGATAAACATCTTCAACGGGCGCTGTTTGGTAATATTTAAATTCAGCTGCCGCAGGGAACCGGCCGCGGCATTGCGCGGGTTTGCGAAATGGGGCAAGCCGTCCAGCGTACGCTGTTCGTTCAGCGCTTTAAAATCTTCTTTTTCGATGATGACTTCGCCGCGAAGGACAAGCCTGCCATCAAAATCGATTTGCCGCGGCAGGCCTTTAATCGTCCTGATATTCGGCGTGATATCTTCACCCACTGTCCCGTCTCCGCGCGTCGCGCCCTGGACGAGCCGGCCGTTTTCATACGTCAGCACGACGCTTAACCCATCGAACTTATATTCCGCCGAATAGCTGTAGCTTTCGCCAAGCTCCTTTTTGACGCGCTCATCAAACGCACGCAATTCTTCCGCGCTGAAAGCATTCGCCAGGCTGAGCTGTACGCTTTCGTGGCGCACCTTTTCAAAGCCTTCCAACACACCGCCGCCAACGCGGCGCGTCGGCGAATCCGGATCCTCATCACCCGTCTCTTCTTCCAACGCCGCCAGCGCGCGCATCATCTCATCGTATTCATAATCGCTGATTTTCGGCTCATCAAACAGATAATATTGTTCGTTATGGTAGTTCAGCTCCTCGCGAAGCCGCTTAATAAGCGCTTTTGTATCTTCTTTCATCCTTTATCCTACGCCTTTGTAATCGGCGCGTAATCTTTCAGTAAATTTTTAATGCCCGCCTGCACAAACGCAACCTGAAGTATTGTCTCGGCACCCTCTCCCTTGATTGCAATCACCGTGCCGATCCCGAAAGCCGTATGCATAATCTTATCTCCGGGCTCAAACGCCTGCTCACTGCCCGATTTGGCTTGCAACTTCTCTTCCTTTGCGAGGTTTTTTCTGTTATAACGGCCATAAATCGGCTTGACTGTCGCGTATTCTGCCTCCTGCGACAGATCGTCTTCAAACACCATGCGTTTCTGCTGTTGCTTTTCGATCGTATAGAGCATATTCTTCCCGATTTCATCCAAATATTGCTTATCCACTTCAAATAAGAACCGAGACGGCAGGCGGCGTTCATACCGGCCGCGTATCGCGCGTTCTTTTGCCGCGGTCATATAAAGCCTTTTCTTTGCACGCGTCATCCCAACGTAACACAACCGCCGCTCCTCTTCGTCACTGCCCTCCATCACGGAAGTCATATGCGGAAAGAGTCCTTCTTCCATCCCAGCCAGAAAGACCGTATCGAATTCCAGCCCTTTTGCATTGTGCATCGTCATCAATGTCACCTTGTCCAGCTCATCCTCCTCGCCATCCAAAACAGAAATTAACGAAATATGCTGCAAATATGCACTCACACTTCGCTCTTCGCTGTTCTTTTCAAACTCGACGATAGAAGAGATCAACTCGTTGAGGTTTTCAATCTTCTGTTCCGCATTCTCCGGCTTACTGTGCAGATACGCTTCATAATTTGTCATCTCGACGAGGCTTTTGACAATGGAAGCGATGCTGACTTCTTCTTTGATCATCTCCTGCACCTGTGCTACGATGCTATAAAACTCTTTTGCGCCGCGGCGCGCGTTCGCCGTCAGGGTCGGTATTTCGTCGCTCAACGCAGCAGCATCGAACAACGAAGTCGATTTAAACTCTGCAAAATCGTTCAGTTTCTGTATGGCCCCCGGCCCCAATCCGCGCCGGGGCACGTTGATGATGCGCATAAAACTGACGTTATCATTTGGATTGACAGCAAGTTTCAAATAGGCCATCATATCCTTGATCTCTTCGCGGTCATAGAACTTCATCCCGCCGAAAAGCCGGTAAGGGATGTTTGCCGAAAGCAGCATTTCTTCAAACAGGCGGCTTTGCGCATTCGTGCGGTACAGGATGGCCATATTGTTCAAACGCTCGTCTTCCTCCTCACTTAAGCGCAGCATCTCGCCGATGATAAACCGCGCTTCTTCCCGCCCATCATAACAGATACGCACGTTAATCTGTTCGCCTTCAAGGTTTTTTGTATACATCGTCTTTCCCTTACGTCGGGAATTCTTTTCAATGACCGTATTCGACGCTTCAATAATCGTCTTCGTGCTGCGGTAGTTTTGCTCCAACCGCACGGTGAGCACATTGGGAAAGTCCTTTTCGAATTCTAAAATATTGCGGATATCGGCACCGCGAAATGCATAAATGCTCTGATCATCGTCTCCGCATACGCAAATGTTACCGTACCCTGCCGCAAGCATGGAAATCAAAATATATTGCACGTGGTTCGTGTCCTGATACTCATCGACGAGAATATATTTAAACTTGTCCTGATAATACTTAAGTACCTCTTCGTGCTCTTCAAACAATTTAATCACATTGTTCAGCAAATCGTTAAAGTCCATCGCGTTATATTCGCGCAGCCTGCGCTCGTATAACGCGTACACCTGCGCAATCGTCTCCGCATCGTACTGCAGCGATATCTGGGCACTGACAAAAGCGACCGGATCGATGCGGCTTTCCTTCGCACGTGAAATGTAGCGCTTAAAATCGATATCGTAGTGCTCGTAACCCAGATATTTTACACAATCTTTTACAAGCTTCTTTTTATCGTCTTCATCGTAGATGACAAAATCTGAAGTAAAGCCGATTTTCTCCGCATGCCGACGTAAAATGCGTGCGCCCATTGAGTGAAACGTGCTCATCCAGATATAATGCGCACCGGCGATGCCCATATCGGCTAAGCGGTTCTTCATCTCTTCCGCCGCCTTATTCGTAAAAGTAAGCGCCAGTATTTCATCCGGGAGCGCTTTGCCGCCGGCAACCAAATAAGCGATCTTATGAATAATCGTGCGCGTCTTGCCGCTGCCCGCCCCTGCCAGAATCAACATCGGGCCATCGGTATTCTCTACAGCATAACGCTGGCGTTCGTTTAACGTGTCTAATAACTGGTTCATCTTTTTCCTTTTAAACCCTTGCATTAATTTAAATATTATACCATAATAGAAGTTATCTTTAAATGTATTTTATCATTGAAAGATGCGATTGCTATCAATTTTTTAAAACAATTTTTAGATTAAACGACTTAACAGCAAACTAAGCACGCTTTTATATCGGACGCATAAGATGATCATGAAAAAGCGAAAAAAAACCAACGACGAGGTTTTTATGATGACAATGCTCAATCAACTTATAAAAAGCATCGCCCCCATCGAAATACATAATCCGTCCGATATTTTAATTTCCGATATTTGTTATCGTTCGACCGACTGCAAGGCCGATAGCCTGTTCGTGGCTATTGCAGGTGTTCACCGCGACGGCCATAGCTACATTCCGGACGCCGTCGATCGAGGCGCCCGCACAATCATCTATTCGGATGAAAACACACCGCTTATCGACAATATCACATTTATCCGTGTCGAAGATACGCGCAAAACACTGGCGCAGCTCAGCAATACTTTCTTTTCAGAGCCGTCAAAATATTTAAACGTCGTTGCCATCACAGGCACAAACGGCAAAAGCACCTTCTGCGATATGGCCCGATACGTCTTTACATATGCCGGACAAAAGGCTGCCGCAATCACCACATTGGGCTACTTTTACGATGAACTCTTTTTTAAACAGCAGATGACGACACCGCCCTCACGCGATACCCAATACCTGTTGCGCCTATCCCTTGACGAGGGGGCATCTTATGTGTTTATGGAAGCTTCTTCTCATGGCATCGACCAAAAACGCATCGACGGCATTTTGTTCGACGCCTGCGTTTTTTCCAACCTGTCGAACGACCATCTCGATTACCACATCACGATGGAAGCATATTATCAGGCGAAGAAGCGTTTGTTTACCCAATCCGCTTACTATCACATCCTCAACATCGACGACTTATACGGCAAGCGCCTCGCACAGGAAATCAGCCTGCCCAACACGCAGCAGCTGACCTTTTCGTTCTACAACCCGCAAAGCACTTATCGCCTTTTAGACTACCGTGAAGAAGACTGGCAAGTGCATTTTACATTCAAGGGTGACGGCATTGAGGAACACTTTACGATGAATACACCCGGCAAATACAACGTCTATAACGCGGCTCCGGTCATTATCTACGCGATGAAAAAAGGCATCGATATCAAAACGATCAAGGAAGCCTTAAGCTGCTACCCCGGCTTAAAAGGACGTATGCAGCATATTCGCTTCGGCGGCGATATCGACGTCGTCATCGACTATGCCCACACGCCGGATGGAATGCATTATCTGCTGGAAGCAATTAAGAAACATTGCAGCGGCCGCATTATCACCGTATTCGGCTGCGGCGGCGAACGCGACAGGCAAAAGCGTCCGGTGATGGGCAATATCGCTTCACAAAACAGTGATATTACCATCATTACCGAAGACAACCCGCGCAGCGAAAGTGCCGAACAAATTGCCGATGAAATCTACGCCGGCATCAAAAACACACACAATGTTTCCATCATTATCCCACGCTTTTGCGCTATCGAGTATGCGCTTTCCATTGCACGTCCGGGCGATTGTGTCGTCCTGGCCGGAAAGGGCCACGAAGAACATATTGAAATCAATAATAAACTGATTCCATTTCGCGATGAAGATGTTGTCTACGCCTTAAAAGAAGGCGCATTAAACTGCTAAATTCTTACTTAAATAGATTATCATTTCTTTCTCCTTAAAATGAAAAGACTGCATTTAACGCAGTCTTTTCATTTTATTTTGTATGGAATTTTTTATTAATTTTTAAAACTGTGAATCGGCGCCGGAATCCGCCCGCCGCGCGCAATAAAATCCTTTGCCGAATAATCGGACACGGCCATAACCGGCGCACTGCCGAGCAGGCCACCGAACTTGACCATATCGCCAACTTTCTTGCCGTATGCAGGGATGATACGCACCGCTGTCGTCTTATTGTTGATCACGCCAATCGCCGCCTCATCGGCAATGATGGCTGAGATTGTCGCCTCTTCCGTATCGCCGCCGACGGCTACCATGTCGATACCGACCGAACATACACTCGTCATCGCTTCCAGCTTATCAAACGTCAACGCGCCACAGACGACCGCATCGATCATACCGGCATCTTCGCTGACGGGAATAAACGCGCCGCTTAAGCCACCAACATGCGAAGAGGCCATAATGCCGCGTTTTTTTACCGCATCATTTAACAGCGCCAGCGCTGCCGTCGTCCCGTGCGTGCCGCAACGTTCCAACCCCATCATTTCCAAAATTTCCGCAACGCTGTCGCCTACCTTCGGCGTCGGCGCCAGCGACAAATCCATAATCCCAAAAGGAGTACCAAGCCGCCTGCTCATCTCTGTGCCGATCAGCTGCCCGGCACGTGTGATTTTAAAGGCGGTACGCTTGATCGTCTCCGCCACGTCGTCAATCGGCGCGCCGTAAAGCTCTGTAAGCGCATTCTTTACCACGCCAGGCCCACTGACTCCAACGTTAACGACAGCTTCCGGCTCCCCGATGCCATGAAAAGCACCGGCCATGAA
>CALGIV010000216.1 GCA_937914785.1 uncultured Eubacteriaceae bacterium
CGTCAGCATCCGGCTACTTGAAATGGCCTTTGGCGCTGCCGAATGAAAATCAGGCGGTGGAAAACCAGACAGGCGTTCATCCGGTCTCTTATGATGCGCGCAGCGAGGGTGTCATCACTTCTGTAAAAGACCAGGGGAGATTTGGTACCTGCTGGGCGTTTTCGGCGTTAAGCCTTGCGGAAACAGAGCTGATTAAACGCGATGGCTGGACGCAGGAGACCGATTTTTCGGAATTGCATATGGCTTATTTTGCGTATCACCAGGCGGCTGACCCATTGGGATTGATTACAAGAGACCGTATGGTGCCCAATGGAGACTATCTGCAAATTGGCGGCAATGGCTATATCGCCACGGCGATGCTGGCAAAGTGGGCAGGAGCGGCAGCGGAGCGCGTCGCGCCGTATTCGATGATCGCAAATGCGGCCAATCCCGCAAACGTCACGTTGAACAGCGGCCTGGCCTACAACGTGAACAGTGCAATCCTTGAAAATGCCTATTGGGTGGATATTGCGGATAGAGAAGCAATCAAAGGGCTGATTATGGCATATGGTTCTGCGGGTATTGCGTATTATTCGGATGCCTCAAACAGGAACAACTGTTATAATGCTGCGACAGCGTCGCACTACACACCGACAGCAAGGATAAGTGACCACGCCGTTACCGTCGTCGGTTGGGATGATAACTATGCCAAGGCGAATTTCAAGGAACAACCGACGACGGTAACGGCGTGGTCACTAATCCTTGCGGCAATGGTGCGTGGCTGGTAAAGAACAGCTGGGGTTCGGCGAAGTTTGGCGACGAGGGGTATTTTTGGCTGTCCTATTACGATCGATCGCTGGTCGATGATATTGCTTATGCGTTCGATATGAGCAGTGCGGATAAGTATGATTATAATTATCAATATGACGGTACGGCTTCAATCAACGGCATTGGTGCGGCATCGAGCAATAAAATACATTTTTCGAATGTCTTTACTGCACAGCAGGCGGAGACGTTAAAGGCCGTATCGTTTATGCTTTACAATTCTTCAGCGAACTACACTATTCGTGTATATGCGGATGTGACCAGTGTGCCGACGAGCGGCAAGCTTGTTTTTACGCAGTCGGGCTCTACTCAATATTGGGGTTACCGCACGGTGGAATTAAGCGGGCCTGTTGTGCTTAAGGCAGGACAGCGTTTTGCTGTAAGCGTTGAATTGAATACGGGCGCTGAGGAGGCGATTGCGATGGTGGATAGCCCGGCGTCGGGCTCGTCGGTACAGTTTCAGGCTTACAGCGAGGCAGGGCAAAGTTACGCCAGCGTTGACGGCAGGCAGTGGGAAGATACTGCGAAATTTGGCAATGTGCGCTTAAAAGCGCTGACCACAACCGATCGGTCACGTCTGGCCGGCAACGACCGTTACGGCACGGCGGTGCAGATCAGCCGCGCGTCTTTTCCGCAGGGTGCGCGCAATGTGATTTTAGTCAATGGACTGGATTATCCCGATGCGCTGGCAGCTTCTCCGCTGGCGTACGCGCTTGACGCTCCGGTGCTGATGGCCGGCGGCGGGGCAGGCAGGACGGTGGATAACGATACGATGGCCGAACTGGTGCGCTTGGACGTGCGGAATGTGTATATTATGGGCGGCTCCAGCGCAGTTAGCGCAGACGTTGAAAAGACTCTGCGTACGCAAGGGTATACAGTTAAGCGCATTGCCGGCGATAACCGTTATGCGACGGCAGGAAAAATTGCCGGAGAGCTTAAAGGAGTAAAGTCGTATGATACCGTCGTTTTAGCGAGTGGGCGGAATTATCCCGACGCGTTAAGTGTCGGCTCTGGTGCGGCGCTAAACGGCTATCCGATCCTGTTTGTCGATGGAGATCTCATTCCGACCGAGACGATGGCGGTTTTAAAGAATGGCGTGAAAAACGTGATCATCGTCGGCGGCAGGAGCGCGGTCAGTGCGGCGGCGCAGTCGAAGATTCCATCCGGCATCAGG
>CALGIV010000217.1 GCA_937914785.1 uncultured Eubacteriaceae bacterium
GTCGGCATTGGCGCTCAGTTCCGGGTAAAAATGCTGGTATTTATCGATGACGGTCTGTGCCGTCAGCGCCGTAATCGCACTCATCGCATAGGCGCCATGCGCCGTCATCGTCTTAATATCGGCCTGAATTCCGGCCCCGCCGCTACAGTCCGAACCCGCTATCGTCAATACTTTTTTCATTTAAACAACTCCTCCCATTCCGACCAGGAACGCAAATACCGGTCCGCTTCTTCTTGAACCAACCCGGTCTTTTCGCTTTCATCATAAATGGCTGCGACAAAAAACCCATCCGCTTTGGCTGTGCGCAGCGCGTGCAGCGCATCTTCAAAGACGATGGTATCCGAACGCTTCGTTTGAAGCAGCGTAAGCGCCCGGCGAAAGACTTCCGGCGAATCTTTACCGCAGCCTATTTCATTACACGTGACAATGCCTGAAAAGTAACGGCCTATATTCAAGCCCTTCAACGCCGCTTCGACAAGATATCGCTCGCTCGCCGTGGCAATACACATTCGAACACCACGGCTCTTAAACCCTTCAAGCATCACATCAGCACCTTCTTTTAACGCCACTTCCTCTTGATAAAATGTCTCGACAATGTGGTTATTTTCCTGCACGATCATCTCGACGGGAAGTGTAAGCCCATACTCGCTGCGGAAGTATTCCGCCGCCTGCGGCATACTCATCGGATACAGCTTTTCATTCAAGCCCGCTTCCGGCATCAACCCTTTTGCGCGAAGATAACGCGCCCCGAGCGTTTGCCAGATGCCCATCGAATCGAGCAGCGTCCCGTCCAGATCAAAAATTGCCCCGTTAATCTCCACGACAGTCAGCCGACGATCCGCTCTATTTTGGCACGCAATTGTTTACAAGCCTTGTAAACATCCTTTTCTGCGAAGATCGCCGATACGAGTGCAAAGCCGTCGATGCCGGTGCCTTTCAGCGCATCGAGATTGTCGTAATTCAGCCCGCCGATGACACAGACGGGAATTTCCACCGTCGTGCAGATTTGCTTGATCGTCTCCATTGTCGTCAGGCTCGCATCATCCTTTGTATCCGTCACATAAACGGCCCCAACACCCAGATAATCAGCCCCATTCTGCTGTGCCGTCATCGCCTGCTGAAGCGTGCGCGCAGATACGCCCAAAATCTTATCCGGACCGATTTTACTGCGGACATCGCCGGCCGCCATATCGGTCTGTCCGACGTGAACGCCGTCGGCTTGAACGGCCAGCGCCACTTCGACATTATCATTGATCACAAAAGGCACCTTATACGCATCTGTTACTTCTTTTACTTCACAGGCCAATCGGACGAAGGCATCGTAAGCCAGCTCCTTTTCACGCAGCTGCACGAAGGTCACACCGCCCTTGATGGCCTGTTCCACCTCACCGGCCAGACTTTTACCGTTCAGCCAGCGGCTATCCGTTACGGCATAAAGCCGCATACTTTCTTTAGATAACTTCAATCTTCGCCCCCTCCTCAAATTGCTGCGGTGTCAAGTTGCTCATCGCATCGATAATATACATGCGATAGCTCGATGTGCCGCCATTTGTTTCCTTTATTTTGTGATAACCGACCTCGCCGCAATAGCCCATCGCGGCAACTGCTGATGCGGTCGCTGCAAGCATTTGAGCCGGATTCGATGCGCAAAATGCCGCGACAAGGCAGCTGAGCATACAACCCGTGCCCGTGATCTTCGACATCAACGCATTGCCGTTGCGAATCGCGTAAGCTCTTTTATCGTCCGCAACGATATCGATCTCGCCGGTGATGGCTACGATGGCACTGAACTGCGCGCTCATCGCTTTGGCAATTTCGGCCATTTCTTCGATATTCTCTTCTGTGACGGCATCCGCAACATTGGCATCGACGCCGCGCGTCGTACCGGAACCATCATACAGCGTCTTGATTTCCGACATATTGCCGCGAATCACATCATACCGGCACTCTCTCAGCAAACGCATCGCCGTTTGTGTCCGCAATGTTGAAGCGCCCGCGCCCACAGGGTCGAGCACGGTCGGGTGCACCAGTTCGTTGGCACGCTTCGTCGCTTTCAGCATCGAATCGATCGTGCGCGTGTTCAGCGTACCGATATTGACCGTAAGTGCCGAACAGATCGACGTGATCTCCTCGACTTCCGCCACGTCGTCGGCCATAATCGGCGAAGCGCCGCAGGCCAGCAGGATATTCGCACAATCATTGACCGTGACATAATTGGTGATCGAATGAACAAGTGCAGGCTTTTGACGCACATTTTCTAAGATTTCTTGAAACATATCAACGCCTTTCCTTTCTTGACCAACACGCTGATCAGACCGATGATAATCATCACGGGAACCGTACTGCCGATCACCGTATCCACATTCATAAACAACCGGTAGATGATGAAACCGATCACCCATAAAATAATATTCGTCAGGTTAAACGCACGGTCTTCGGCATTCTGTTTTAAAATAAAGAAGTCCGTAATCAGAATCGCAACCATCGGCGCAAAGACAGAGCTGATCAGGTAAAGAAAGCTTTCATACCGCGTGATGGGCGAAAATGCCGCGAGCAGCACGCCGACGATTGTCACGATGACTGCGACGAGCTTTTCATTCGACTTTTTCTGAATGACCGTCGTACTGACGCCGGCCGAATGCGCGTCGAGAAACGTGGTCGTTACCGTCGAGATAATGACGATGATGATACCGGCCACACCGATGCCAGCCTGAATGATGATCGTTGCCAGGTCGCTTTCACCAAAGAACAGCGTTGCGCCAAGGCCGATGATATACATCCAGCAGCTCGCGGCAAAGTAAACCGCTACGCTCGCAAACGTCGCCGCTTTCGGCTTCGCCGCGTCCTTCGTATAATCCGAGATCAACGGCAGCCACGACAGCGGCATCGCCACCGACAGCTCCACCGCCGCACCAAACGTTAAGGCACCGCCGACCGGCGCACCCTGCCCACCGCCTCTGAACACAATCGAACTCAAAATGACCGTAATAATGAACAACAGGCTCATCGCCACGACGTTCAGCTTACTCAAATTTTTGATACCGATGATAATCCACACGATGATTAAAACGCCAATGACGACGCACCACAAGCCGATGCCGTTTATCCCCAAGCCGGGATTCGCGATTGCAGCCGTAGCCTGTGCACCGCTGAAAATCATCACGGCTGTCCAGCCGACGAGCTGCATGACGTTTAAAATTGCAAAAATCAGCGCACCGCGGCTGCCAAACGACATCTGCACCGTCTGCATCGCATTTTTGCCGGTTTTACCGCCGATCAGGCCGGCGCCGTACATCAACGCGCAGCCGATCACATGGCCGATAATAATCGCTGCGATGCCTTTTGCAAAACCCAGCGGCGCAAACAAGGTTCCCGTCATAATCTCCGCAATAGAAGCGGCTGCACCAAACCAGATTAATCCGTTTGCGAATACGGATGTTTTTTCGTTATTTTTACTCATTTGTCCCTCCTAAATAAATGTATCGGGCACCAATGAGGAAAGCTCGGTATTTCGCATTCCCTACGTTGGCATTACCCAAATCAGGTTCTACGGGTCGGAGTTCGATTACTCCTTCTCAGCCTGCTTTTACAAGCCCCCCACGCTGTCTGCTTTTTATCATTAAATACTGTTTTCTGCTCACCTCCAATAAAAAAAGTGCATCCCTCAAATGGATACACCCGTATAACTTTCTCGCATTCCCTACGTTGGCATTACCCAAATCAGGTTCTACGGGTTGAAGTTCGATTACTCCCTCTCAGCCTGCTTTTACAAGCTCCCCGAATTATTTTATTGTCAAGATTATTAAACCATAAAAAAGAAAATACGTCAAGGACATAAAAAAATGTATATTTCGGCACAAAAGGAAAATAATACCAATACGAACCGACAAACCGATTTTGAGGAGAGTACTTTTAATGAACAGAAAAAAAATACTGTTACTTGCAGTAATATTAATTTTAATATGTATGACCATCGTCGCGGTCTATGCCGCGAAAGAGACGACCGTTAATGAAGACCTGTTCCGCCTGCACGTGCTTGCAAACAGCGACAGCACCGCAGATCAGCAGGTCAAACTGAAAGTGCGCGACGCCGTGCTCGCATACCTTGAAAGCAAATGCAAAGGCATCGAGGACAAAGAGAGCTACAAAGCACTCGTCGCCGCCGAAGAGGCCAATATCCTTGCCGTTGCCGAAGAGACTCTGCGCGCAAACGGCGTTGATTATGGCGCCAAAATGCACATTGGCATCTACGACTTCCCGCTGCGCATCTACCACGATCTGGCCGTACCCGCCGGCCGTTACGAAGCACTGCGCATCGTTTTAGGCGACGGTGCCGGACAAAACTGGTGGTGTGTAATGTTCCCGCCTTTGTGCTTTGTTGACGTTCAATATGAAGCCGTAGACGGCACGAACATAACCAATGCGGAGCTTGAAGAAATCGAAGACATTCAGGTACGCTCTAAAGTCATCGAATGGTTGCAATCGCTGAATTTGGACTTTTTCAATGAAAGAAGTACAAATCTGCAGTAAAAAATAGTATAATAAAGTAAATACATCAAAGAGAGGCGGTATTATGCAACCCACGATCGATTTTCATATTCATACGTCCGCTTCCGACGGCACCTATTCGCCCCGTCGACTCATCGATGAAGTCTTAAAAAAGCAGCTTGCCTGTTTTGCCGTAACCGACCATGACGAAACGCGCCACGTTGACGAGGTTGGTGCCCTCGCCAGAGCATATGGCATCGGCTTTCTGCGCGGTGTCGAAATCAGCGCTGTCCACCAGGGCAGGATCTACCACATCACAACCTATGGTTGTGATTTTGACACTCCGATGCTAAACGATGTGTTGCGCCATAATAATGAAGTATGGCATAATATCGACCTGGCACGTATCCACTCTTTAAGCACAACAGAGACGCACGCCGACCTGGCAGAGTTTCTCGCCTACCGCCATGACGAATCACGCGGCGGCTGGCGCTCATTGAATTATATGCTGGACAAAGGCATCGTCAGCGATTTGGACGAATACTTCTCCTTTTCATTTCCCGGGACATATCAATCGGATTTTACACCGCTTGCCGACGTGTTAAAGGCCATTCGAAGCGCCGGCGGCCTTGCTTTTTTAGCACATCCGGCTTATTATAAAACAACTGGCTCTTTTTTCAGCTACGAAAACCTGGATACCCTGTTTTCACTGGGTATCGATGGATTGGAATGCTATACAACATATAATACTTCCGAAGAAGAAGCACGCTACTATCAGCATTACGCAACTGCGCACGGCCTGCTCATCTCCGGCGGCAGCGATTGTCATGGCGATTTTATTCCTGCACGCAAGCTGGGCCGGCCCGCCATAACAGTGGATATGGTCGGCAGCTGGTTTGAAAAATATATCCAATAAATTATCCATACCGGGAGGTTGCCTTATGAAACAGTATACACCCCAGGACATTACATACCATCTGGAGTATCTATCGCTTTTGTCTAACAGCTTTAAAAACATCGCTGCAGCGACAACAGAGTTGATGAACTTAAAAGCCATTTTAAATCTGCCGAAAGGGACCGAACATTTCATTACCGACATCCACGGCGAATATCAGGCCTTTGAACACGTTATGCGCAATGGTTCCGGCGTGGTGTATCGCAAAATACACGACACTTTCGGCAACACGATCTCGGAAAAAGAAGCCACGACGCTGGCTAATCTGATTTCTTATCCCAAACGTTCGCTGGCCAGACTGAAAAAAGAACACGCCGATATGGCGCCTGTTTATGAACATTTGTTAAATCAACTCGTACAGGTCTGTATTGACGCGACGAGCAAATACAGCCGAAATAAGGTCAACAAAGCACTGCCGAAGAATTTTGCTTACATCATCAACGAACTCTTATTCCGCGACGAAGGATTTAACAAGAACCGCAAATCGTTTTACGAACAGATCATTCACAGCATTATTGACTTGGATTTGGCCGACGACCTGATCGTCGAATTCAGCCATTTGATTCAGCAGTTTACCATCGACCACCTGCATATTATCGGCGATGTGTATGACCGCGGACCGGGCCCGCACTTTGTTATGGACAGGCTGATCAACCATCATTCCATCGATATCCAGTGGGGCAACCACGATATTCTATGGATGGGTGCAGCCGCCGGTAACAGTGCCTGCATCGCCTGCGCTGTGCGTATCTGCCTGCGGTATGCGAATACGTCAATCCTTGAGGATGGCTACGGCATCAACCTGCTGCCGCTTGCCGCACTGGCCCTCAAGTATTATAATGAGGACCCCTGTACGCAGTTTATGCCCAAAGTCACGACAGAGATTCCGGATATCGATGATGAACTTATGGCCAAAATGCATAAAGCCATCTCCATCATCCAATTCAAGTTGGAAGGCGCCTTAATTCAACGCCATCCGGATTATGAAATGGAAAATCGGCAACTGCTCGAAAAAATCGATTTTGATCATATGACTATAACGATTGATGATCAAACTTATCCGTTGAACGATACATTTTTCCCAACTATTGATAGAAGTGATCCCTACGCCCTAAGCTGCGAAGAAAAAAAGGTTGTAGAACTGCTCGTGCAGGCCTTTATAAACAGCGAAAAGCTTCAGCGGCACATCCGGTTTATGTTTTCTAAGGGCGGCATGTATTTAACATATAACGATAACTTGCTTTTCCACGCGTGTATCCCAATGAACGCAGACGGCACGTTCCGCGAGATTACTTTAGACGGCAAGAAGCTCAAAGGCAAACAATTACTCGATGAAATGGACCGCAAGGCGCGCGCCGCCTACTTCGACGCCGAAGCCAACTGTTCCGACTTTTTATGGTATCTGTGGTGTCATCGAGACTCGCCCCTTTTCGGTAAAGACCAGATGACGACATTCGAACGGTACTTTATTGACGACAAGGCGATACATAAGGAACACTCCGATCCTTACTTTACACGAATCGATAATTTTGATGTCGCACTCTACGTTCTCGATGAATTCGGTATTATCAGCGAAGAGGGCCATATCATTAACGGGCATATACCCGTAAAATTCAAATCCGGCGTCAGTCCCATTCGCGCCGAAGGCAAGGTACTCGTCATCGACGGCGGCTTCTCAAAAGCGTATCAGTCTAAAACCGGTATTGCCGGCTTTACATTAATTTATAATTCGTATGGAATGGTGTTGGTCAGCCACGAGCCATTTGAAAGCGTTGAGAAGGTTCTTGAGGATGGTATGACCGTACGCTCGACAAACCATTTGGTCGAAGAAGTCCCGCGCCGCAAGCTTGTAGCCGACACAGATGCCGGCAAAGCCTTGAAAAATCAAATTCGCAAGCTGGAAATGCTAACTTATGCGTATAAAAACGGCCTATTAAAAGAAAAATTATAAGAAGAGTATCATTCGGGGAGGTAGCTTTGAAATTTTCTGACGCAATTAACGATATTCCCTATACAAAGAAACATATTTTACAGGACGTGACCGTCACGGGCATCAAGTTTAATTCCAAAGATATTGTGCCCGGTGATATTTTTGTCGCAATGAAGGGCCAGACAACAGATGGTCATCACTATATTTCGGATGCCATCGCAGCCGGTGCTACGGCACTGATCGTTGAAAATACTGATTTGCTCGATGCAACTAACCTGCCCTACGCCGTTATAACAAATGCACGAGCAGCTCTCGGCATCATTGCAGATAAAATCTACGGTGCGCCCTCTAAAAAGATGAATACCATTTGTGTTACCGGCACCAACGGCAAAACCACGTCCGTTACTTTGGCCGCCGGCATCTATAACAAGGCCGGTTATAACGCAGCCTCTATCGGCACTCTCGGCGCATTTTTCAATGGCCAATACGTCGATATCCGC
>CALGIV010000218.1 GCA_937914785.1 uncultured Eubacteriaceae bacterium
CGGCCTTATGTAAATAAAATGTTGCTTTTTTACGACTTGTCGATGTGGCGATGGCGGCAGGCAGGCCCTGTGTGTCAAGCGTGTCAAGTAATTTGTGTAATCCCGGTTTTAAAGGCACGCCATAGGTGTCGACATAGTCGATCATCCAGTCTGAAGCTGTCTGATGCACTTGGCCGGCATCAAATTTGTCGCCGAAATGGCGTTCGTAAACTTTACGTGAGTTTTCAGTGTTCAGCCCCAGCGTGCGCAGTACAAGCGTCTCTGTGATGGCATAATCCAGTTGCTTACCGGCTGTGATATAAGCCTCGACGGCCAGGCATTCTGTGTCGAAGAGGACGCCATCCATATCGAAAACGATTCCTTTAAACATGCTGTTACCTCGCTGCAATAATCTTAAAATAAACGATATTGTTCCGGTGGTTCATACGGTGCTTTGTAGGCTGCTGTGATGTCGGCGTTATGGCAGAGTAAGCCGGATTTGTCACAGCTGGTATGAAAAGTCTGCCATAACGCGTGCGCATTTGGCGAATCGCATACGTAACGGTTGCCGTAATGTTTTACATACTGTGCTTTGATGCCGGAAAATGACCGATCAAGCTGATCGTAGAAGTATTCGCGATTCCCTTCACGCAGTGTCAGTCCAAAGGAAGGGGAGACAAACCGGGCGCCGGCACGCTTGGCATTTGCGACGATGGACAAAATGTTGGCTTTCGTATCGTTGATAAACGGCAGTAATGGCATCATCAGCACGCCGCAGAAGATGCCGGCCTCGCTCAGCGTTTTTATTGCGATAAATCGTTCGGAAGGTGGTGGGGCATTGGGCTCGATCTTTCGGGCGAGCTCATCGTCTGCCGTCGTGATCGTCATTTTAACGAGCACAGGCGCGTGTTGTATCACTGCTTTTAAACAATCGATATCGCGCGTGACAAGCGTGCCTTTTGTCGCGATTGCGACGCCGAAACCGCTTTCGGCGATGCATTTTAATGCGCCGCGTGTAAGTTTTAAAGTGCTTTCTGCGGGATTGTACGGATCACTCATCGCTCCCGTTGCGATAACACCGCGTTTTTTGATGCGGCGCAGATCGGTGTGCAGGATTTTAAGTGCGTCCTGCTTGACTTTGATGGTGTCGAAATCGGGATTTTGATAACAGGCGCTTCTGCTGTCGCAGTAGATACAGCCGTGGCTGCACCCGCGGTAGATATTCATATTGTAGTCCGTGCCAAACCACGCATTGGGATATTTTGAGCGTGTGATCAGGTGCTTGGCTGGAATTGTCTGCATAGTTGCCTCCATAGTGCGTTTTCGGCAGCGTCTGTTAAAAAGCAGTTGATTTTTAATATCGCGGTTGCTGCGGCGCTGTGGTTGTTATGCAAAAGTGACTCGGGAGTGGCCGCAGTCTTTGTTGGTCTATTGTATTTGAGCAGATTCTCGAGATATACTGCTTTTTATGACAGCGTTGTAGAATAGCGATATACCTTTAAGATTATATTGTCTTAAAGACAATTGATAGTCATCTTATCGCTTTTTCGAACAGGTGTATTCAACCCTGCGTTAAGGCGGCAAGCTCCTTTTCTAAAAAGGATTGGATAAAGGGATTGTTTTCTTCATTGAGTGGGAACTGAAAGGCGTTGTAGCGGCATTTTTGGTAATGCTTATCGTCCAGGTGAAAGTCGTAACCCATCGAACATTTGGGGCTGCAGGCAGTCGGATCCAGCAGGCGCTTACAGTTCGACGCTTTGTCGATCGCTTTTTTCATCTCCTCTGGCAGCGTTTCCAGAAAGATTTCGTAATCTTGGACATTGACGGCATAAAGGCGCGCCAGGACGCCGGCTTTGCGGAAAATGTAAGAAAATACGACTTTCCCCTGGTATTTATACGAGACGACATAGGTGTTTTCCCTTGCCGCCGGCTTGATTTCTACGCGGCATCCGCTTTGGATAAGAAAAGCGTGTATCGTGTGGATAAGGGGGTGGTTGCGTTCATCGACAGCTGCGATAAAAGCGTTATAAAGCTGTTCTTTTTTGTCCATTGTAACTCCTTTTGCCGGCAGCCTGTCTATGGAGTTTGCCTGCCGGCTTTAACGTATGGGTGCTTTATCATAACATTTTAAATATGACATTGAACGTCATATTTAAAATGTGGTTTTGTCACAAGCGTATATTAAACGGATGCTACATTCGCCTGGCATAAATAGCGGCAAAGATTACGGGCAGCAGGCTGGCAAGTGTGAGCAGTAAGACTGCCATAATGACGAGAGGCCAGTAGAATGGCAGGATAAAACCGACGATGATAACAAAAATACAAAGGGCGATACGCATAATCTGGAGTGTGATATAAGCGCTCTTTTCTTTCAGGCGAATGTTGCGTTCGTCGTTTTCTTCAATGGCGGCCTGCCAGCGCATTGCAGCCTTTTCCTGCGGCGTGAAAGCGACGCGCCGGATGAGAAGGCTTAACAGGCCTGTTAAAGTGAGCGTTGCACCGATCATCATAGCGGCCCGCGCCGCAGCAGAATTGAATTTGAGCAGCAGGATCAGCCCGAGTATGAACAGTGCCAGCCCTGCGAGAATCTCAAGGAGATAGTATTTTACAGGATTTTTATCAGTCATCATTTGCCTCCTCTTCGTAGATAAAGACGTCTTCGACGGGCAAGCTGAAATAACGCGCGATTTTAAATGCCAGTTGAATGGACGGATTATAACGCCCATTTTCGAGCGAGCCGATCGTCTGGCGTGAAACGGCCAATTGGTCGGCCAGTTCTTCTTGTTTTAAGCCGCGTGTTTTGCGCAATTCGGCCAGTCGGTTTTTCATCGTTTGTCTGCACCGTCTTTCTTTTATGCTATGGAAAGCAAGCTTTCCATAATGCAGTATATCATATCATAGTGGTAATGTAAAGTATGTTTTCTGTTTTTTAGAGTCGTAACTGTTTGATCTTGAATTTTTGTATTTGGAGCGGTTTCGTTTTTAGAATTTAAGTTTAATAACTGCAGGATTGATGAGAAAGTCGGCAATTTTTAGCTTATTATAAGGAAATTATGCGAATTTGATAAATTCTAATTATTAAGATGTATTGGGTTTTGTAATGTGCCAGAAGCAAACTTATGTCCCGTTTTTCTTTATTGCGCGTAAAAAAGAAATATGATATTATGTAAATGTATACAACAAACGGAGAAAAATATAATGAAGAGAAAAGCAGCAATTATAGTAGTTTTCTTATTTTGGATAATAGTGTTGGGAGGGTGCAGTATCGCAAAGTCAGATACCGGATTTGAAGGTTTTACTTATGGTATGACGAAAGAAGAAGTAGGGGATAAGTGTTACGAGACCGGATATTTAATATCGTATAGCAATGAAGAGGAAAGCGATGTTTACAGTTATGAAAACGAGCAAGCAGCAATCGTTGCAGAGTTTAACCAATTGTCTTTTAACAGCGGGGAGTACGTTTACGCAACATTTCATTTCGATAATGATTCCCTGTATAAGATTGTCGTAAATATGTCTTCGCCGGAAATTGATAAAAATATTTACGATCAGTTATTGAACAGCTTTGTTGAACAATTTGGGGAGCCGGAAGAGATTGAGGCAAAGTATACGACGTCAAGATTCATGTATGGTGGTAATGAAATCAGTCTGTCGTATACCGAGAGCAAAGAGGTCAATTTTATTATCGTAAGATATGGTAAGTTAGAGCCTTAAAGTATTGCTGTAACGTGCTTGATCTCAACAATTGGCGGTATGGCCTGTAAATATCATCTGTATATATTTAAAAATAATAAGGGCCTGCTCTGAGGAGAGGCTCTTATATAATGCTCTAAAGCTTTTTAGACATATAAAAACTGCCGCAATCGCGGCAGTTTTGCAAACCTGTATGGTAAGGTTATGGGAGTCTGAAGTGGGCCCGCGAAACCTTTAGGTATTGCCCTTCCGATACGGTAACAATTGCATTTGTTCCGCTGAAATTACTATTGGTTACAATAGAGGATATGCTTCCGGAGTCGTCGGAGAGAACCGCATAATAAGCACTGCTTGAGCCCATATTGCGGATCAGGTTATACTCGCCTGCGGGAATGTCGTAACCAACTTTGTAGATTCCTTCGCCGAGCACGCCATTTTGTGAGGCGATCGGCGCAGCTTGCGCAGCAAGACAGTATAAAAATGGCGCGCCCAAAGGGATTTGAACCCCCGACACACGGTTTAGGAAACCGTTGCTCTATCCTGCTGAGCTATGGGCGCGCAATTGCAGAAATTATTGTACCATATATTCGTCGAATGTCAAACCGCTTTCATAAACTTTTGGGGCGAGTTCTTCGCCAAGGTAGCGCAGGTGCCACGGCTCATAGGCGTAACCCGTGATGTCTTCTTTGCCCTTCTCGTAGTGGATGATAAAGCCGTAATGATGGGCATTTTGTTGAACCCAGATGCCCTCCGGCGTCTCGCCAAACATTTCGACGAGGTCGTATCCGGCGCTTTTCGCAGTAATATCCATTACCCAACCTGTTTGGTGTTCGCTCTTGCCCGGCGCCGCGCTGACGGTATTGGCATATACTTCGCCGTATGTGTTGATGTGGTAATTGTAGATATTAGCCTGCATATCGTAAGGGCGGAAACCCGATACGGCGTATAAGGTATATCCGGCTTCTTCTGCGGCATCGAACAATTTTTCAAGTGCCTCTGCTGCTTCCTTGCGCATTTGTTTGACGGTTTCGTTTGTTTGATGGAACTGTACGTTCGGCACGACTAAATCATCGGGCTTATACTCCGGCGCGATGCCGCGCTGCTTGTTGACAAGCACGTCGGGCGCCTGTGGGTTCGTCACGATGCCGTTGCTGTCGATCGTGTCTTCCAGAAGCGTTCGTGTCGTGTAGTAGAAGTCTTCGCTCACTTCAAGTCCTCCTTGTGAATACGCCGCCGTAACATAGATGTTTGTGCCTGTTGTAACGTCTGGACGCACCTTTAAAATCCCGTCATCTGAGATGTTGCACAGGGCGTTGTCCGTGGTGATCGTCGGCCAATGCGTTTTGGTTTGTGTTTTGCCGGCGATGTTTTCAAGTGTGACTGTTATTTCATATTTCACCTGCGTTTTGTCGGTATACAATATGCTGCCGCTCGGCGTATCGGTATGTAATTCGATGTTTACCACATCGAATTGTTGGAGCAGATGGTAGTAATAGACTACGCCGGATGCGCCGGCAAGTATAATAATGAGAATTAATATTTTAATCCATAAACGTTTCTTCATAAAATGAATCTCCGGTATCTTATTATTTATTATAAAGCAGCACTAATTATACCAGACAAAAATTGGATTGTCAGGTATTTTTTCTGTAAAATAAAAAACCGGCCAAGCCGGTTTAATCGATTTTTTGCGATTATTGGTGCGTATTTTCTGCCTGTGTTTGTTGCACTGCAGGCGCATAGGCATAGCGGTTCATCGGACGTACTGTGGCGCCGATATTCTGTGTGACGGCGATTTCTCTGATATTCGTATGCGAGATGCGACGCCAGACGATGATGATGCCGAGTGCGATGAAAACAAAGGAAATAGCAATATCGTAAAGCAGTCCGCGTAAGAATTGTGTATCTCTAAGCAACAGTGGCAGATATGATATCGGATAGCCGTAAAGGGCAATGATGGCGGCGCTGTATAAAATGTATAATGCAAATGCATAAAAGACGGACAAAGCAATGGTGGTAATAATAACCGCCCGGTTCATACGGCCTTTCAGCAGTTTGTAGCCGAAGTAGATTCCCAATGGAATCAGTGCGTATAGAATCGAATAATGGGTTTCGGCAAACCACAATGAAAGCATCGTGGGAATACAACCGACGGCACCGCCCAATATTCCGCCGATCAATCCGGTGATGTAGCTGCCGCTCAGTTCATTTTTCTCTGTTGCTTCAATGCGGCCGGCGAGATGTTCGTCGATGCAGTGCTTATGTACACAACGGTAAGTGTTTTTCACGATTGCGTAGCTGTCGCAATTGCCGCCGCTGCAATAGGGGCACTGGTCCAGTGGGCGAATGTCGTATTCTTTAAAAATACCGATCAGTGCATTTGCTGTCTCGGCAAAGACTTGTTGGATCGGCCTCTTCCTGCGGTTGCGTATCACGACGACAAAAGCATTGCTGCCGATGCGAAATTGTGCCTTTTGGCGCAATGCCTGCTTCAGTGCGTTTTTGGCCGGTTGCAATTGTGCTTTTTCGAACGGAAAAATCAGTTGTGCAGACCCGTTGATAAAGTGTATGACGACCGGATAGTCGCCGATTAAGCCGTAGGCGCTGCCTTCGTCTGCGAGCTCAAAGCCGGCGTTGAGGGCAAAGTTGGTAAATTCCTGTTTAGTCATTCTTCTTCTCCTTCTGATAGATGAAATTATTTTATGCGAAATTAGACATAATGAAACCGCGCCAAAGCACGGTTTATTGTTGGGTGGGCGGGTTAAGCCTGTGTTCTGTTAGTGCGCTTTTCTTTAATATATTTGCGAATGCGTGGTTCCGTACCATCTAAAAAGCGTTGGATATTATCACGATGTTTGATAATGATGACAAGGCTTGTGATAGCCAAAAACAACACGCTGAGCGAAAAGCGGCCGGAAATAAAGTACATACAGATTGGATATGCAACCATCACGGCAATAGTCGCAATGATAAGCCTGTCGGCAATAAACGCCAGCGCGACGGCACCAAGCCCGATGATCAGGCCGGTCAGCGGCGTGAGCGCAAGGCTTAAGCCGATGTAAGAAGCAAAGCCTTTACCGCCGCGAAAGCGCAATACAAACGGGTACATATGACCAAACACACAGGCGCAGCCGGCCAGTGTGTGTGCGTGCGGTAGGTTGGGAAACAGTGCGCGCGCGATGAAGACAGCGAGTGCGCCTTTAAAAATATCGCCGATATAGGCAAAAAATGCCGTTTTGTAACCGGCGACGACGGCGACGTTGCTGGCGCCGACATTCTTCGTGCCCTGCTGGCGTAAATCGCGTCCTGTCTTGCGTTTTGCAAGGATGTAGGAAACGACGATGTTTCCGATCAGGTAGCCGATCAACGCGCAAAGTAAGTATTGCCAAAACATTGCGTCATACTCCTGTAACAAATCTTACATAATTCTACTGTGTAAATTTATCATAAAGCAATGCGTTTGTCAACATCGGTGCGAAGGCTTCGTATGGGTTCCGCCTTGCTTTCACTGCGTCCGTACAGTGCGCAGAGTTCATTGATTTGGTGTGCAAAAGCTTCGTTCAGATCCAGCGCATTCAGGCGCCAGAGCCAGTTGCCGCCGACGGTGGAAGGCGTATTGATGCGCCCTTCTGCGCCGACGGACAGGTAATCTTGCAGTGAGATGACAGCCAGACGGCTTTTGCTGCCAAGTGCGGTTTTGAGCATGCATTCCGGCAAGTGGCGCCGGCGCCGGCAGTTTGTATAGGCCAGTGCTTTTTTGATGCGGCTTTCTTCAGTATACTTTGTCCAGTGACGCAGTGTAGCGTTGTCGTGTGTGCCCGTATAGACGACGCTGTTTTTCTCGTAGTTGTGGGGCAAATGTTCATTATCCCCTTTGATGTCAAAGCCAAACTGGATGACCTTCATCCCTGCAAAGCCGCTGAAAAGGCGCAAATATTCGCTTTGTACTGTTACAAATCCTAAATCTTCGGCAATAAATTTGTCTTTGGAAGCAACTGTTTTAATTGCCTTGATAAAGTCTGTGGACGGGCCTTGCCG
>CALGIV010000219.1 GCA_937914785.1 uncultured Eubacteriaceae bacterium
GACCCAGGGCAACCTTGGGCAGTGCGTTGAGCACGATGAGATAAGGCTCGCTGACGGCGTTAAGCGTTGGAAAATACCATAACAGGGCAGCGATGACCGTGCCGAGGACAGTGCCCAGAACAAAGCCGATAAGTGTTTCGATCGTCGTGACAGCGACGTGAATGAACAGGCTGTTTGTTTTGATAAGGTGCACTAATTGTGTGAATATGCGGCTTGGGCTTGAAGTCAAAAACGGGTCGGACAAGCCTGTCCGGGCCGAGACCTCCCATAAAACAAAGAAGGCAATGAGAATGGCCAGTTGCAAAAAAAGCACATTGCGTTTTTTTGTCTTTTGCCGCTTTATATAGTCGTCGTATTTAACGGTGGTGCTATCAGGATACATGTATATCTAAATCCTTCCAAATCAAGTCGAAGTATTTGCTGAATTCTGATGTTTGTCTCTTTTTGATGAGACTTTCGGTTTCGGAGGGAATATGAATATCGTAAATACTTTTTATTTCTGCCGGGCGGCCGGTAAGAACGACGACGCGGTCGGCAGCGCTGATCGCTTCCGAAATGTCGTGTGTTACCATAATGACGGTTTTCTCTTCCTTTTTAATTTTCCTTAAGATATCGTCGCTGACGGCGAGGCGGCTCTGGTAATCGAGTGCCGAAAACGGCTCGTCGAGCAACAACAGATCCGGTGAGAGGGCCAGCGTGCGGATCAGTGCCGCACGCTGTTTCATCCCTCCCGACAGTTGAGATGGGTAGTGATTCCTGAATTCATACAATCCGTAGTCTTTTAACATATTCTCAACGCGAACGATATTTTCTTCAGTGAGTTTGTTTTGTACTTCCAGCCCCAATATGGCATTTTTATAGACGGTACGCCAGTTGAACAACTGATCGCTTTGCAGCATATAAGCCGTCTTGATGTCGTCGGCAAAAAGAACCTCTCCGTCGGTCTGTTGAATCAGGCCGGAGATGATAGACAGTATGGTGCTTTTGCCGCAGCCGGACGGGCCGAGAAGTGCAATAAATTCTCCCTTTTGAACGGTTAGAGAAAAGTCTTTTACTGCGGTAAGGATTCCTGTTTTGTCAAAGTATGCCTTGGACAGGTGTTTTATGGTCAGGATTTCAGGCATAACGCTACCCCCTTGTTGTAAATGATTTATTGAATGGTGTTTTGAGCAAATGTCGGATCAAACAAAATGTTGTAGTCAACGCGATCTTCTTCTGTGATGACGCCTGCATCGATGATGATATCCAGCAGGAGCTCAAACGCATCTTCGGAGAAGACAGGACTGTCGTTCCAGGAGTCCTGATCTTTATAGCGCGTTACGACGTCGGCCAGATCGTTGATATCCATATCGCTGAAATATGGATGAATTGTCTCGGCGATCGTTATCGCATCATTTTCTTTGACCCATTCCATTCCTTTGTAGATGGCGTTTGTAAAGCCCTGAATAACATCGGGATTTTGTTCGATGAATTCTTTTGTCGCGTTATAGCAGGTGTACGGCACTTCACCGCTGGCTTGACCGACGGAAGCGACGACGTAGCCGTGGCCTTCGCGTTCAAGGGCAAGTGCGGCCGGCTCAAACAGCGCGACGTAGTCCCCGGTGCCGGAAATAAAGGCACCTGCCGTTGCGCCGAACTGAATCGACGTGTCGACCGTAACGTCGACGTTGGGTTCCAGGCCATTCTGGCGCAGCACGTACTCGAGCGTCATTTCAGGCATACCGCCCGCGCGGCCGCCGATAATGTAGGAACCTGCGACATCCGACCATTTAAAGTCTTCCATCGGCTCTCGGGCAACTAAAAAGCTGCCGTCGCGCTTTGTCAGCTGGGCGAAGGTAACCAGATAGTTTTCTCTGCCTTCGTTATAGACGTAGACGGTGGCCTCCGGGCCGCAGAATCCGATTTCGCTTTCGCCGGAAAGGACGGCTGCCGTAACCTTATCCGCGCCGGATGAGGTGACCAGCTCGACATTTAAGCCTTCTTCTTCAAAGAAGCCGAGCGACAGCGCGGCATACTGCGGCGCGTAGAACACGCTGCGCGTCACCTCGGTGAGCGTAATGTCGCGGAGTTCTTCAGGCTCGGTGCCTGTCTCCGTAGAGCCGCAGCCTGCCAGGCAGGCGATGCAGATGGCAAGTACCAATAGCACTGCCAATGGTTTTACAAGTTTTTTCAATAAAATACCCCCTCTTGAGTAAATTCTAATTGTAGTATATTCATAGAAGAATCGATTTGTGCCTGATATTGAAATCTTGCAACGAATTGGACAAGGCAGAGTAAAGGAATAAAAACGAATATTTCGGGTATATGTTTATAATTGGGCTGTCCTGCTGCTTTGTTAATAGCATAGTATAGGGTATAATATAAAAAAACGGTTGGAAGTGTGTTATGGAATATTCGACGTCTGAGATTGCCCGCTTGGCGGATGTGCATACGAATACGGTGCGTTTTTATGAAGAGATCGGCTTTTTACAGCCAGTAAAGCGTAAAAGCAATGGTTACCGTATCTTTACCAATGTACATCGGCTGCAGCTTGGCTTGATTCGTATAGCGTACCGGTCGGAACTTGTCGGCGGCGGCCTTCGGCGTCTGGCGGCCGAGGTGATCCGCGATGCGGCAGCGGAGGATTATATTAATGCGCATAAAGCCGTGCAGGCATACGCTTGCAAAGTCGCGCATATGAAAACCAAGGCACTTGATGCCGTGCAGTATGCGCGTGAACATCACCTGTCGCAGGAAGAGCTGTACCGACGTTATGGAAAAAAGGAAATTTTGGAACAGCTGGGCATTACGGCCGATGCTCTGCGCCATTGGGAGCGCAGTGGGCTGATCGTCCTGCCGCGCGATACCGGTGGGCGGCTCTATTTCACAGATACAGAGCGAAAAAGGCTTACGATGATTTCTGCCCTGCGCGACGCGAATTATTCGACAATGGCCATTTTGAAGATGCTGGCGGCGTTGGAAGTGGGGGAGGTCGGAATGCTTAAAGCGCTGGAAGCGGACGGAGAAGATTTATTTTATGCGACAGACCGTTTGCTTTCTTCACTGTGCATTGCAGGGCAGGCCGCGGTTGAAATGGCAGAGCAGTTGATAAAAATCGAAAAACAAACCCTCCAGTAGTACACCACGTTTCTGTTTTCTGATAGCCTTCTTTTGAGAAGTTATTCAGGAGGAAATATGGCTGTAATCAATCAACATTTTTTTGAAAGTATTGCAATT
>CALGIV010000220.1 GCA_937914785.1 uncultured Eubacteriaceae bacterium
CGGAAGACCTCAGCATGAAGATCTCCCAGCTCCGTGCAATACTGGCATGCGAACCCCGTCAGGTTCGGAAGAAAGCAGCGGTAAGTGTGTATTTTGTATGTGCCGCGGAATCACCTTTTGCGAGCTGGCTGGTGTGTGAACCCTTTTGTTGTCCTGTCGAAGAAGGGTGTACGACTTCTTTGTCAGTAACGCCGTGAAAACGGCGTTTTTTTTTATTGCCTGCGACAAAATGCACTTTCTTCTTTAACCCTTTTTCGCTATCCTGAAGGCGGTGGGGGGCATTATGGACAAATCGGCGGCAGAATTGTTTTATCAGGGAAAACTTTACAATGCGTATGAATATTTCGGTGCGCACGTCTTAACAGAGAGTTCTGATAGGGGCGTGCGCTTTCGCCTGTGGGCGCCAAATGCGCGACAGGTCAGCGTCGTCGGAGATTTTAACGACTGGCGGGCCGGATGTGCGCCGATGCAACGATGTGCAGAAAGCGGCATTTGGGAAGCGTTCTTAACCGAGGTAAAGGAAGGGGACAGGTATAAGTATTTCATTACAACACAGAACGGCAGGCAGGTCTATAAGTCGGACCCGTATGCTTTTTTGTCTGAGACACATCATAAGACAGCTTCTGTTATCTACAATCCGATGAATAAGTACATATTTTCAGATGTGGAATGGAAGAACGTACGTTCCGAAAAGAATATTTACACAAATTCAATGAATATTTATGAACTTCATTTGGGCTCCTGGTGCAGGGAGGAAGATGGCGGCTATCTCGATTACCGCAGCATCGCACGGCAGGTTGTTCCTTATGTAAAAGAGATGGGCTATACACATATCGAACTGATGCCGCTGGCGGAATACCCTTATGACGGCAGTTGGGGCTATCAGGTGTGCGGCTACTTCGCGCCGACGTCGCGCTACGGCAGGTGTGAGGACTTGATGTATTTTGTCGATTTCGCGCATGCACATCAGGTGGGCGTCATCTTAGATTGGGTGCCTGCGCACTTTCCAAAAGACGAACATGGCCTTGCCCTTTTCGACGGTACATACCTTTATGAGGATGAGGATTTCTATCGGAGAGAGCATAAAGCCTGGGGGACGCTGGCGTTTGATTTTGAAAAGCCGGAAGTGAAATCTTTTTTAATTTCCAATGCGCTGTTTTGGCTGAAAACATACCATTTTGACGGCCTGCGCGTCGATGCGGTGGAAGCGATGCTGTATCTGGATTATGGACGTGAAGAAGGACAGTGGCAGCCAAATGAACTCGGCGGCAGAATCAACCTGGAGGCGGCGGCATTTTTAAAACAATTGAATGAAGCGGTGCGTACTGAAGTGCCGGAGGCGATAATGATCGCCGAAGAAGCGACCGCGTATCCGGGTGTGACGGCGCCTGTTGAAGAAGGCGGCCTCGGATTTCATTTTAAATGGAACCTCGGGTGGATGAACGATGCGCTGGCATATGTAAAGAAAGAGGCACAGGAGCGAAGCGAATATCATCGGTTGTTGACTTTTTCGATGATGTATGCATTTGATGAACACTTCATCTTACCGATATCACACGATGAAGTCGTTTATTTGAAAAAGTCACTGTTGAATAAGATGCCGGGCAGCCATTTGCAAAAGCTGGCCGGCGTACGCGTGTTTGTGATGTATCTGTACACGCTGCCGGGCAAGAAACTGATGTTTATGGGCAGTGAGTTTGGTCAGGAAAAAGAATGGCATTACGATGAGGCGTTGCAATGGCATCTTGCGGAAGAAAATGTGCTGCAGAAGGCCTTTTTTATGGCGATGGGGCAATGCTATCTTCAGAATCGTCCTCTGTGGGAATGCGAAAGAGACTGGTCAGGATTTCGCTGGGCTGATGCGGATAATGCGGCTCAAAGTATCCTCAGTTATGAACGTTACGATGCGGCGGGAGAAGCGTTGCTCGTCGTTTTGAACTTTTCTTTTACGGAACATCCGGCCTATGAACTTAAAGTAAAGAAGAAAATATATGAAGTTATACTTGACAGCGATAATATCGCCTTTGGGGGCGGCAGTCAAAAAAAGGTCGTTGTCGCAGAGCAGCAGGATGGCGGTGATTGGATATTAAAATTGTCGCTGCCGCCGCTGAACGGACTGATCTTGAAACCGGTGGCAAAAGAGATGCTTTTGTAGAAAACGCAACATATTTTGATATTCTGTGCGCATAGGATGTATTAGGATGTTATGAAGGGGAGTTTAAGATGTTCAGAGGGAAGAGATGCGTGGCGATGCTTTTGGCGGGCGGGCAGGGCAGCCGCTTAAAAGCACTGACAAACAACATTGCCAAGCCGGCCGTTGCTTTTGGCGGCAAATATCGCCTGATCGATTTTACGTTGTCGAATTGCATCAATTCAAATATAGATACGGTTGGCGTGCTGACGCAATATGAGCCAATGCTCTTAAACCGCTATATCGGTAACGGCGAGACGTGGGGATTGGATCTTACTTACGGCGGCGTAGCGATCCTGCCGCCGCACAGGCACAGCGCGGGTGGCGACTGGTATTACGGAACGGCGAATGCCGTATACCAGAACTTTGCTTTTATCGATAAATATCATCCGGCTTATGTGCTCGTATTATCGGGAGATCATATCTATAAGATGAATTACAGATTGATGATCGATTATCATGAAGAGAAGGGCGCAGCCTGTACCGTCGCCGTCATCGACGTTGATAAAAAGGAGGCGAGCCGGTTCGGCATCGCGATGACGGACGGGGATGGCCGCGTTACGGAATTTGAGGAAAAGCCTGCAAATCCGCAGAGTACGCAGGCCTCTATGGGGGTTTATGTATTTGATCGCCAGGTGCTGTTGGATTACCTGGTCCGCGACGACAGAGATCCTGGCTCAGATAAGGATTTTGGTAAAAATATTATTCCGGCGATGCTTGCAGGCGGCGAGGAGATTTATGCCTATACTTACGGCGGCTACTGGCGCGATGTCGGCACAGTGCGTTCGTATATGCAGGCGCATATGGATTTGTTGGGAAAGCGGCCCGAACTGAACTTAAACGATGAGGGCTGGAAGATTTACTATAAGCACCCGCCGATGTGCCCGCAGTATATCGGCTTTGGCGCTGTAGTGGAAAATTGCCTGATTGCGGAAGGTTGCCGGATTGAGGGTACGGTAAGAAATTCCGTGCTGTTTTCCGGTGTGTGCGTCGAGAAAGGCGCAGTGGTAGATAATAGTGTCATAATGGCGGGAGGTACGGTTGGCACCGGCGCCGTCGTGATAAACAGCGTGCTGGATGAAAGAGTGGTTGTTGACAGCGGCGCAAAAGCCGGCGGCTTTGATGAGGAGATTCATATAATTGGCAGCGGGGATCGTGTTGCGGCGCAAGGTAAGAGGGCTGTAACTGAGGAGGGGGGATAAATGGACGCGGTAGGGATTATTTTATCGAATATGAATGACGGGCTTGTGGCAGAGATGACAAAGGAACGCACGATGTCGGCGATGCCATTCGGCGGCCGGTATCGTATGATCGACTTTGTGCTTTCCAGTATGGCTTCCGCCGGCATCTGCCGCATCGGCGTTGCAACGAATGAGAATTATCACAGCTTGATGAATCATCTTGGCACAGGGCGTGACTGGCAAATCCCGCGCAAGCGCGGTGGATTGTCTCTGCTGCCGCCGTACAGCCGGAAAGATTATACCGTTTATCAATCCCGTCTGCAGGCGTTAAATGGGTTGAAAAGCTTTATCGAGCTGGGTGGAGAGGAATACGTCGTCATCGCTGACGGCGATAATATTTATAATTTGCCATTTAAAGACGTGCTGGCTTTTCATAAAAAAACGGGATCAGAATTGACGGCAGTCGGCAGCAGAATGGACTTTTCAAGGCTTTCTGCGCGCGAAAGAACGATATTTGAGACAGATGAAAATGGCAGGGTGCGCGCGATGAAGCAGAAGGAATACTTGCAGGGGATGCATTTGCTTTCGCTGAACACGTGGGTGATTGGCAGTGCGCTGCTGACAGAACTGCTCCAGCAGGCACAGAAAGAGGATTTGGCCAGTTTTGTTCAAGACGTCGTCGGGCGGATGTGTGAAAAAAGGCGGGTGTTTTGTTATGTTTATGACGGCTACTACGGCAGTGCAGACAGCTTGTCGAATTATCTGATGAGCAATCTGGATTTATTGGATGAAAATGTGCGCGCATCGCTTTTTGACCGCAAAGGCCATCCGGTCTATACGCGTTCGGCAAACGCGCCGTCGACAAAATATTTAAAAGGCGCACGGGTCATCAATGCGCTCATCGGTGATGGCTGTATTATCGAAGGAGAGGTTGTCAACGCCGTGTTGTCCTGCGGCGTGCATATAAAAAGCGGGAGCATTGTGGAAAACAGCGTGTTGATGGACGATGTCGTCGTCGAAAACGGCGCGCACGTACACTATGTGGTGGCAGATAAACGTGCCAGAATATCAGAAGGCGCTACGGTGGCAGGATACTCAAAACAGCCGCTTTACATTAAGAAATCGGGCACAGTTCTGGCATAAGAAAGGAAGGCGGAAGTGATGGATAAACAACATATGGACAAGCCTGTAAAGGTGTTGTTCGTATCGGCAGAAGCGCAGCCGTTTGCCGCCGCAGGCGGTCTCGGTGAGGTCATCGGGTCATTGCCGGCGGCGGTTATGGCAGTGTGTAAAGGGTTCGATATCCGCGTCGTTTTACCGCTTTACGAAGATATCGACGTAATGTATAAAGAACAGATGACGCACCTTGGAGACGTTACGATGCCGCTGTCGTGGCGCAGTCAATATTGCGGCCTGTATGGCCTTTGTTTGCAGGGTGTGCAGTATTACTTTATCGAAAACGAGTATTATTTCAAACGGAAAGGCCTTTACGGATTTTTTGATGATGCGGAACGTTACGCGTTCTTTTGCAAGAGCGTGATGCACTGTATTGACAAAATGGAGTTTGAACCGGATATTGTGCACGCGCACGATTGGCACGGTGCGCTTATACCGGTTTATTTAAAGTATAAGTTTCCGGAAAGAAAGTTGAAAAGCGTGCTGACGATCCACAATGTTGAGTATCAGGGGCGATTTGATGAGAGTATGCTCAGCGATGTATTTGACCTTGGTAAGACTGTGCGCGGCGACGTTCTGCAATGGGACGAGATCAACCTGCTGAAAGGCGGAATCGTCTGCTGCGATGCACTGAGTACGGTCAGTCCGTCTTATGCGCAGGAGCTTACGCAGACGGC
>CALGIV010000221.1 GCA_937914785.1 uncultured Eubacteriaceae bacterium
GATCGGAAACGACGTACTGATCGGGGCAAATGCCGTCGTGCTTGAAGGTGTTCATGTTGGTGACGGCGCGGTGGTTGCAGCCGGTGCTATCGTAACAAAAGACGTTGAAGCAAATGCCGTTGTCGGCGGCAATCCCGCCAGGTTTATCAAGTATAAAGATGATAAAACGACGGCAAAGACGGAGCTTTTAGACGACCTTCGTCAAGGTTTTTAAGTTTAATCGAACCTTTATAACTCCCTTTAATTATATGAAAACTCCCCTGCTATTTCCAGCAGGGGAGTTTTTGTGAATGTTTTTAAAATCGGCTTTGACCTTGCATCTGTCTGTTCAATATGATATGCTCAGTCAAATAAACGATTTGATGGGAGCATATTATGGCATCTTTTATTCTTCAATTGTTGTGTATCCTGCTCGTCGCCTTGCTCATCTATTGCGGTTGCCTGGCGTTATATAACCGCCGCACAGGCGCGCGTATGACTGCACGACAGGTTTTTATCGGCTTGTTTGTGGCGTATACGGTGGCAATAATACTGCTCGCATTGCAGCCCCGGTTTACTTCGGATCTTCCCGCATCCGCTCAAACGGCGGCTGCACGCTTAAGAAGCGGCGCGAATATCAACCTGATTCCTTTTCGTTCAATTGCGCAGTTTGCCTCGGGGGGCATAGATACGGCATTTCTTATTAACATCGTCGGCAACGTGCTTTTGTTCGTTCCTCTTGGTTTCTGTCTGCCGTTCTTCTGGCCCCGGTGGCGGCGTTTTACAAAGATGCTGCTCGTCGGTGCCGGATTTTCCTTTACGATCGAATTTATTCAACTCTTTATCAACCGCTCCGTCGATATTGACGATCTGATTTTAAATACAGCCGGCGTATTGCTTGGCTATGCGGTTTGTATGCTGGCCTGTGCGCTTCAGGCTAAAAAAACAGGCGCATAAAAAAACGCCGTGGACTAACCACGACGGTTTTTTTATCTTACTTTATCTCAAACAACCACAATCAAATGCCCAGGCCTTGCCATAGCCATCTCTCGTCGCATCGACGATTCGGCCGTCTTTAATGGCATCACCCAACAGGTAGACATTATCGAAACTCTGGCGCATTGCGTCCACAACCTCTTGGCGTGGCTTTACACCCATTGCCAAAACGATGGCATCCGCTTTAAATTCAACGCGGCCGCCTTCGCCGTTTTCAACTTCAATGCCTTTGTCATTGATTGCCAGCAGTCTGTGTTTCGGCAGCAGTTCTGCGTCCGGTCCATATTTTTTCAGTTCTTTTAGTACGTCGTTAAACGTCTGGAACCACAGGCCTTCACCGATTTCGTTTTTCATTTCGATAATCGTAAGCTTACAGCCTTTATCCGCTAAGAAAACAGCTGTTTCCAACCCGGCGAGTCCGCTTCCGACCATCGCAATTTTCTTGCCGGCAAGGTCTACTTTTCCGCTGAGTACTTCCGGAACAGTATACACGTTCGGGTTCATAATGCCCGGAATCGCCTTCGGGCGAACAGGCTCGGAGCCGCAGCCGACGAATACGCCGACCGGATTGAGTGCGCCGATGTTCTGTACGTTGGCTTCCGTATTCAGCAGCACTTTTACGCCGGCTTTTTTTACGGGGGAAATCATTTTTTCCCGCGCCCAGCCGATCTTTTCTTTCAGCGGCGGTTTTTCTGCATAGATGAGCTGTCCGCCCAATTCGCTGCCTTTTTCAAACAGTGTTACATCGAACCCACGGTCTGCCAGCAGTGCCGCAGATTCCATACCCGCCGGGCCACCGCCGATGACTGCAACCGGACGGCCGTCGCCATTTTTGATTAGAGTAGAGTATTCTCGCTCGCGTGAGCAACGCGGGTTTACGGAACATTGCATCGTATTTTGCAATGCCAATGACTCAAAACAAACGAGGCAGCTGATGCAGGAACGGATTTCATCTTCCCGGCCATCGCGCGTTTTGTTCGCCCAGGCTGGATCTGCCAGATGCGGTCGAGACAGGCCGATCACATCACAGACGCCTTCTTCGAGCATACTTTCGGCAAAGTCCGGTTTCTTGATCGTGTTGACGGCGATAACAGGAATGCTTACTGCAGCTTTGATGTTCTTTGCCAAATGCTTTTTCCAGCCTTGCTGGAAAGATGCCGGCTCACGGTTTAAATGGCTGTTTTCCTGAACAGCGGCTGAGACATTGATCGCATCAATGCCCAAACCTTCCAGATATTTTGCGATTTCAACGTAGTCGTCAACCGTATTGCCGCCTTCCATAAATTCGTCGCCAGAGACACGCACGGTAATTACCAGACCCGGGCATTCCTGTTGAATGCCTTCGATAATCTCTTTGACGATGCGCATACGATTTTCAAAACTGCCGCCGTATTCGTCGGTTCGTTTGTTGAACAGCGGAGACATAAACCCGTTTAACAGGTAGCCGTGTGCACAGTGTACTTCTACGCCGTCGGCCCCTATGGCGTGCACGATCTTTGCGCCGTTGATAAACTTGCCAACGATAGTTTTGATCTCTTCTACGGTCAGGGCATGTGTCTTTTCACCATAGCGTGTCATCATCTCACTCGGTGCGACCGGTGCTCTGCCGCCAATGGCGAGGCTTAGTGTCTCTTTACCCGGATGATAGATTTGCATAACAACTTTTGCGCCATGCTTTTGAATTGCGCGCACGAAACGCTGGTACGGCATTTTGTGTACTGCCATATTGGTCAGTATTGTCTGGTGAGCACTTGCGATGCCGGTTTCACTGTCGATGGCGGCGATCCCTGTGATGATAAGGCCTGCACCGCCTTTTGCACGTTCTTCGTAGTAAGCGGTGTAGTCATCTGTCGGTTCCCCGTTCATCTGTGCCAGCGGCACGCCCATCGGCGTCAGCGCGATGCGGTTCTTCAGTTCCATATTCCCGATTTTGATCGGTTCAAACAATCTTGGATACTTTCTCATTCAGTGATACTCCTTTTCCTGTTTTTATTGTTAATTATTTGTCAATACAAATATTCGCTTAGCCTGATTATAGCATATTTTTTATTTAAAAGAAATATAAAGCTTTAAAAGTGAATGTTCAATTTTTTTGAACAGATGTTTTTTAATAATGATCGCCTGTTTTTATGGTATTTTGTATCGTTTTATATCTTTATTTTTGTCGATTTCATTATTTTTAACTTGTTTTAAGTTGTTATTAAAACAACTTGACAGGATATTTATCGTTTCTTTTCTAACCTCGATAAAAAGTTCTTGCCTGTCGCGCGTTTTTATTGGATTTTTCATCTTCTGTGATATAATATATAAACATTCAAAAATAAGGAGCACAACACACCCATGCACTTGATTACAGGCTTGGGCAATCCCGGTCGTACGTATCACCTGACACGGCATAATATTGGCTTTGAAGTCATCGATTACCTGGCTGAGCGTTACGGCCTGACTGCGAAGAGCAAATTTCGCGGGAATTATTACACACACACGCTTTATGGCCAAAAGCTTATGTTGCTGAAACCGCAGACGTATATGAATTTAAGCGGTACATGTGTGTATGATTTCGCGCATTATTTTAATATCGATCCCGGCAACGTCGTTGTCATTTACGACGACAGCGCTTTTGCGCCGGGCGTCGTGCGCATCCGCAAAAGTGGCAGCGGCGGCGGGCATAACGGCATGGATAATATTATCTATCACTTGCAGACCGAACAGATTCCGCGCATCCGCATCGGCATCGGTCAGGCGGAATATGCGTTGAAAAACCATGTATTGTCCCGCTTTACGCCGGAAGAAGTTCCGCTGATGCGCGATGCTGTCGTCACGGCAGCCAAAGCGATCGACTGTATTTTGTCCGACGGCGTTGACAGGGCGATGAACACCTATAACCGCAAGTCGGATCCAGTGGATGAATGAGGGGATATGCAGACGCTATTTGAAATATTAAAACAGGATAAGGATGTCGCCGCTGTTTTAAAGGCGGCGAAGGGGAGAGAGACGTTGGCTGTCGGCGGAGTGGATGAAGCGTTTAAAGCGCTTTTTTTATCGCTGATCGCTGCTGAAGCCAAAGTCCCCATCGTCTATATTATGACGAGCGACTTTCAAGCGCGCAAGATGCAGCAGCAGTTGGAAAAGCATTGTATGCTATACCCTGCCCCTGCGCCTTACGCGCCGGTCAGTGCTGCCTATGACCGCAAGACAGACTTTATGCGCATTGAAGCGCTGCGCTGTTTAAATGAGGGACGCCGGTGCTTTATCGTCACGAGCATTGAGGCGGTTGGCCAAAAGGTGAACCCTTTTCTTTTCGATCATTTGCCCATAATTGAAAAAGGCGCTCAAGCCGATATCGGTCATTTGGTTGAGACGTTTTCCCATCTGGGCTATGAACGTGTGGACGTTGTCGAAGCGAAAGGTCAGGTTGCCGTGCGTGGCAGTATTTTGGACATATACCCTGTTGGTGCCGACATGCCGGTTCGCCTCGATTTTTTTGACGACGAGATTGAAAGCCTTAAAACGTTCGATGCACTCACACAATCATCTGTAAATATGATTGAGCGCGTTGCAATCTGCCCCGCCAAGGAAGGGGTTTATGCTGAAGGTGAGCGAGCGGTGCATCTTGCGCGGGTAAATGAGGAGATTCAGTCGCGCTGTAAAGGGATTTCATCTTTAGAAGGGGATGTGCGTGAAGTAGAAGAAAACTTGCAACAGCTGGGCCTGACGCTATCTGATCGCTACGACTATATCGACTTTAGAGGGTTGGAGACAGCGGCGTTTGAAAAAAGCTTTTTATCTTATACCCAAAATGCATGCGTTATTTTGGATCAACCGCGGCAGCTTCAACAAGCTTATTTATCTTTTTTGAAAAACTATCGCTCAATGTATCAGCAGATGTTTGAAAAAGGTAAGATGCTGCGCTGTGAAGCGCACAAATACTTCGATATGGACGAGTTATCAACATATATTCAAAATGTCCCTGCGTTGACGATGGATGTGTTGACGCCGGCTGGCATGCATCCTGTCGTCGAGCTAAGCATACGGGCCATTGCCAGGGAGTACCGTAATTATGCTGCCGTCAGCGATATGCTTTCGCAGTATCATAAAAACGATGTCAAAATTCTCTTTGCCATACAGGAAGAGGCGCAGCGGCAAGCGGTCGACGCTCTGCTGACGGCTATCGGTTTGAATGTTTACGATAAAAATATCGGCTTTATAGAAGCGGCGCTTCCGACCGGCCTGGAGCTGGGCAAGTTGAAAACGGCCATAATTCCCGCAACGCACTTTGCCGGTGCATCGAAGCAGCAGAAAAAGGCGCGCACTGGATCCGGACGGGATTCGATGAAGTTCTTTTCCGATATCGCCGATGGCGATTATGTCGTCCATGATATTCATGGCATCGGTATTTATCAGGGGACACAGCAGGTGCTCTCCGAGGGTGTACGCAAAGATTATGCCGTCATCGAATATGCACAGTCGGCCACGATGTATATTCCCATCGATCAGATGGATAAGGTGCAAAAGTATATCGGTTCAGACGAGCGCAAGCCGCGCTTGAGCCGTCTCGGTTCGGCGGACTTTAAAGAAAGCAAAGCGAAGATCAAGCGTTCCGTCAAAGAGATGGCCGCCGAGCTTGTCGCGTTGTATTCTGCCCGGGAACAGACCGCGGGGTTTGCCTTTGCGCCGGACAGCGTCTGGCAAAAAGAGTTCGACGCTTCGTTTATGTATGAGGAGACTGCAGAGCAGTTAAAGTGCATCGCCGAGATCAAGCGGGATATGGAGTCTCCAACGCCGATGGACCGGCTGCTGTGCGGTGATGTGGGTTACGGCAAGACGGAGGTTGCCCAGCGTGCGGCCTTTAAAGCGGTTGACAACGGCAAACAGGTCGCAGTCTTAGTGCCGACGACGGTGTTGGCGATGCAGCATTACAATAATTTTGTTTCACGGTTTTCGACCTTTCCGATAAATATTGAAATGCTCAGCCGTTTTAGAACGAAGAAGCAGCAAGCCGAAATAGCCAGCCGCGTTGCCGCAGGCAGCATCGACATTCTCATCGGCACGCACCGCATTCTTTCCGATGACGTCCGGTTTAAAGATTTGGGTTTGCTCATCATCGACGAGGAACAGCGCTTCGGTGTGAAGCATAAAGAGAAAATCAAACAGTTGAAACAAAATGTAGATGTGCTGACGCTGACGGCAACGCCGATTCCGCGTACGCTGCATATGTCAATGGTTGGTATTCGCGACATCAGTTTAATCGATGAACCGCCGGCAAACCGCATTCCCGTACTCACGTCGGTATTGGCTTATGATGCGGATATTGTCCAAAATGCCATCTTGCAGGAGCTTGCTCAGGGCGGACAGGTCTATTATGTTTACAACAATGTAAAAGATATTGAGAAGAAGCTGTACAAATTGCGCGCGCTCGTTCCGGAAGCGATGATTGAATACGCACACGGCCAGATGTCGGAGGGCAAGCTTGAGCGTATGATGACGGATTTTATTCAGAAGAAGTTCAATGTTTTTTTGTGTACGACGATTATCGAAAATGGGTTGGATATCCCTTCGGCCAACACGATTATTATTGAAAATGCGCATCGGCTGGGGCTTGCCCAGCTCTATCAGCTGCGCGGACGTGTCGGCCGAAGTGAGCGTCAGGCTTACGCTTATATTATGTATCCCGAAAACAAAATCCTGCCGGTCGACGCGGAGAAACGTCTAAAGGCCATCCGCGATTTTACTTCTTTTGGGTCCGGTCACAAGATTGCGATGCGCGACTTACAGATTCGCGGCGCAGGCAATATTTTAGGGTTGAGCCAGAGCGGGCACTTTGGGGATGTTGGCTATGAAATGTATGCCCGCATTTTAAAAGAGGTCGTCGACGAAGCACAGGGCGTTGTGCAGGATGCCTTGCCGCAGGCGGAGGTCGATTTGTTGATCAACGCCTATATTCCCGACAGTTATATTCCGTCGGCCGCCCAGCGTATGGATGTCTATCGGGAAATCGCAGGTCTGACGGAAGAGAGGCAGGCTGCTGCTTTTGCCGAAACACTGGCAGACCGTTTTGGCAAATTGCCGCAGTCGGCGTTGAATATCATTGACATCGGCTTGATTCGCCACAAAGCACAGGCGCTCGGCATTTTAAAAATCCAGCAGACGAGTGAGGTTGTAAAATTGATTCCGACGGAAAAATTTGATGCGTCCATTCTGCAGGAATTGTTTAAGCACTACACATTTAAAGTACACCGCACGAAGACAGGCGAAGAGGAAATCCACTTTAAAAACACGACGATGCTTCCAATTTTGCAGTATCTTACGAAATTGTTGGGTGATATAAATTCCTTGTATTTTTCCGATACTGAGATATAATGTATATTATGTAAATTACTGCGTTAAACACAGAAAGGATATAACATTTATGAAAAAAATACTGACGGTAGTCACTCTTATCGCGCTGTTGTTTTCATTTGCCGCTTGCACACAGCTGAATGAAGAAAAAGATAATGCGCGCGTCATCGCCGAAATCGACGGGGAAGAAATCTTAAAATCTGCTTTTAAAGATTATTTTCGATATTATGAGGTCATTTATACGACGAGCAATTATACCCTGCCGGCAGGTAAGCAGCTGACTGAATTTAAACGCACACTGCTTGATGAATTCGTCCGCTTTGAGGTGCAATACCGTGAAGCGCTTGCGCGCGGTTATGAGCTGCCGGAAGATACAACTTATCTCGACGACGTCGACGCTACGCTTGAAAGCATCGCCTCCAGCGTCGGCGAAGACAGGATTGAAAAATTCTATGCCGACCTCGGCACGTCGGAAGAGGAGTTTAAATTATTTCTGACTGATTATCTGATGAAAGCAATTTATGTTCAGCAAATGCAGCAGGATCTGTTTACGATCTTAAATGAAGATGAAACGTATTCTACGTATGAGGTTGCAACGGTGAATGGGCACGCAATGATTATGGAAGAATTTATGTATTACACGACGATGGATATTATCAAAACTTATCTGTATGGCTCCTCCACACCAACGACGGCAGAAGCGTGGCAGGAGTTTTATGCGACGACGATCAACGATTATGCCAATCTCGATATCTATCGTATTAAAGCGGAAGAATTGGCCTTTGAAATCACCGAGGAGGAGATTGAAGAGAGGCTAAAGGATATTATGATGTATTACGATATGCTTGGCGATGACGAGGAGCAGAAGGAAGAATTTCTCAACAGCCAGCTATTGACAAAAGAGCAGTGGGACAAGTACGCGCGGGAAAACGCAGCGCTGCTCGTCGCGCAGGATAAAGTGCTCACTTATTTTAAAGAACAGAGCGATACGTATGAACCGACGGAAAAAGAAATTCAGGAATACTATGATGCAAATATCGGGACGGTAGAAGGGCAGACGATGTATGCCAAACACATTTTGTTTGAAGCCGATTATTTAAGCGAAGCGGAAGCGCTTGCCAAGCGTGCGCAGGCCGGTGAGGATTTTGATTCACTGATTGCGGAATATAAAGAGGCAGAGGGCGTTAAGGAAGCGTCCGATCTGAGGCGTTTCGATACAGCTCGTATGGTAGAGGCGTTCTCTACTGCGGCGTTTGCTTTAAAGCCCGGGGAGGTGAGCGGGGTTGTCGAGAGTGAATTTGGCTATCATATCATCTATGCTTATGAAGCGCCGAGCCTTGAAGACAGCACTGCCGATATTATTCAAACGCTTAAAGACAGTCATTTGAGCGGTGAGGCCGACAAACAGAAGGAAGCGTTGCTGGATACCGTAAAAGTAAAAACGGAAGATACGATCCGGGATGCCAACAATCTGTTTATCGAGCATTTGCTGGAAAAATTTAATGTAAAAACGTACCCGAACCGGGTAAAATAAGTAAAACGGCCTTTAGGCCGTTTTTTTATTATTTAAAAACAAACTGTCGCGATGATCTGTAAATGCCAATGTAAAACCACCCGATCCGTTTGGGCCGGGTGGTTTATGAAATAGAAGGAAGTATGATTTATGATGCTTTTGGCATCGCCGTATTTGGCTCTTGTAAATAGAGCACCATTAATTGTCCTTGAGAGAGAATCTCATCTGCCTGTTCCTGGCTTAAGTATTCACATTCGACCATTCGGTCCAGTACCTGCCTGTGACGCTGATTCGCCAGGCTCGGATTGCTTGTCGGTGCATAGACGTTGGGAGCGTTTGGAATGCCGGCCAGCAGCGTGCTTTCATAATCGTTTAATTGTACGGGCTCTTTGCCGAAATAGCCGATGCTCGCTTCGCGAATGCCGGTATATTCCTCGCCGAAAAAGATCATATTGACATACAGCTCTAAAATTTCATCTTTGCTGTAGTTTTTTTCAAGATTGCGTGCGACGAATACTTCCGCCATTTTACGGGAGAAGAGCTTATCCTGTGTAAAATAAAAGTTTCTGCCGACTTGCTGCGTGATCGTGCTGCCGCCTTCGACCAATGCGCCCGCCTTGATATTTCGCTTAACTGCACGGCCGATTGCAATAAGATCGATGCCGCCGTGATCGTAATACCGGTGGTCTTCGATAGCGACGACGGCGTCAAGATACATCTGCGGCAGTTCGTCGATCGTTACATAGTCTTCATCTGCACGCAGCTCTTCAACGGCCTTATCCAGGCTCTTTTCGGCAGTTGCGTCGCGGTACATCTTATATCCGTTGGCTGTGATAAAAACGGCGCAAACCAGGCCGGCCAAAAGGATGAGCCATAATATTCGTTTTAACCATTTTAACATAGTGTTCACCTGTCTTGACTTTATGGGTCCTTTCATTATGAGACGTTTTTATATTGTATTTGTGATTATAAAAAGTGTTTCTTACAATTCTTTGAGTAAAACATTAATCTTTTATTAGGAAAGGAAGATATTTGTCGAGAATTTGTGAGAAATCCGTAAAATAAGAAAATGGAAATTGGCGGATAAAGATTGTTATTTTGTGATTAAATTTTAAGCAATGATGCCGGAAAACAGAATATGGGTATATGTTTAAAATAAATATTGCCTTTAAACATAAAAGAAGAGGCTGCTAAAGGCAGCCTCTTTAGTGCTCATTTGTCATCAATTGGCGCTGCATCGGCCACAAGGGCGCCATCGCGGTAATCGACCGTAATCGTCGTGTGCGGCAGCAGGTTTTCGGCGATGATTTTCTTGCCGACCAATGTCTCAACGGTGCCTTGCAGGTAACGTTTCAGCGGCCGCGCGCCGTAGACGGGATCGTAGCCGTTTTCGATGATATGCTCTTTGGCACAGTCGGTGACGACCAAATGAAGTTGTTGTTCCTTAAGCCGTGCGTCGATGCGCGCGATCATCAAATCGGCGATCGAGCAGATTTCTTTTTTCGTCAGCGGCTTGTAGAAGACGATCTCATCGAGCCGGTTTAAGAACTCCGGCCTGAAGCTCTGTTTCAACAGTGTCTCAACCTGAGCTTTTGCTTCCTCGGTGATCTCGCCGTCGTCGTTGATGCCTTCCAGCAGATACATCGAGCCGATGTTCGAAGTTAAGATGATGATCGTGTTTTTAAAGTCGACGGTGCGCCCCTGCGAATCGGTGATGCGTCCGTCGTCGAGCACTTGCAGCAGGATATTAAAGACGTCGGGATGCGCTTTTTCCACTTCGTCGAACAACACGACGGAATATGGCTTGCGGCGCACGGCTTCCGTGAGCTGTCCGCCTTCATCGTAGCCGATGTATCCCGGCGGTGCCCCGATGAGCCTGCTGACGGAGTGCTTTTCCATATATTCGCTCATATCGATGCGGATCATATTGCTTTCATCGTCGAATAAATCTTCCGCCAGCGCCTTGGCCAGTTCCGTTTTGCCGACCCCTGTTGGCCCCAGGAATAAAAAGGAGCCGATCGGACGGTTCGGGTCCGAGATGCCTGCGCGGGAACGAATAATCGCTTCCGTGACCTTTTGAACGGCATCGTCCTGGCCAATGACGCGTTTGTGCAGGCGCGTATCGAGCCCCAGGATTTTTTCCTTTTCGCCTTCTATGAGCTTGCTGACGGGAATGCCGGTCCAGCGGCCGACGATTTTGGCGATCTCTTCTTCCGTGACCTTATCGCGCAGCAGCGTATTGTGTGCGATGTCGGACGTCTTGGCCTCAGCTGCGGCGATCTGCTTTTGCAATTCAGGGATGCGGCCGTATTTCAATTCGGCAATTTTATTCAAGTCGTAGCTTTGTTCAAGCCGCTCAATTTCAGCATTGACTTCTTTGAGCTCTTCTTTCAGTTTCTGGACATTGCCGATGCTGGATTTTTCATTTTCCCATTGCGCTTTCATCGAATTGAACGTCTCTTTCAAATCGGCCAGCTCTGCCTGAATTTCGTTTAAATGTTCCATCGACAGATTGTCTTTTTCTTTCTTCAACGCCATTTCCTCGATTTCAAGCTGCATAATTTTGCGCGAGATTTCGTCCAGCTCCGCCGGCATCGAGTCGATCTCCGTGCGGATCATCGCGCAGGCTTCGTCGACTAAGTCGATGGCCTTATCCGGCAGGAAACGGTCGGAAATATAGCGGTCGGACAACGTTGCCGCCGCGATCAGCGCACTGTCCTGAATTTGGACGCCGTGGAAGACTTCGTAGCGGTCTTTTAAGCCGCGCAGGATAGAGATCGTATCTTCTACGGTCGGCTCTTCAATGAGCACAGGCTGGAAGCGGCGTTCCAGTGCCGCGTCTTTTTCAATGTACTGGCGGTATTCGTTTAGTGTCGTCGCGCCAATACAGTGCAGTTCTCCGCGCGCGAGCATCGGCTTTAGCAGATTGCCGGCGTCCATCGCGCCGTCAGCCTTGCCCGCGCCGACGATCGTGTGCAATTCGTCGATGAACAGCAAAATCTGGCCATCGCTTTCTTTGACCTCGTTTAGGACGGCCTTTAAACGCTCTTCAAATTCGCCGCGGAACTTTGCGCCTGCGATCAGTGAGCCCATATCGAGCGCAAAGATCGTTTTGTTTTTTAAACCCTCCGGTACGTCGCCGCGCACGATGCGCATCGCAAGCCCTTCGACGATGGCCGTTTTACCGACGCCGGGCTCTCCGATGAGCACGGGGTTGTAAAAGGTCAAATTTT
>CALGIV010000222.1 GCA_937914785.1 uncultured Eubacteriaceae bacterium
GCGTCATACTCCCCCGTCAGAAGCACGCCAAGGCGGAAAGACATTACATCTGCCCCTGTCTGCTCAATCGTTTTTGCGAACAGCGCACTTTCCTCCTCGGAATAATCCTCTTTCAGCAACTCGAGCATAATCTCAAGCTCTTCGATTTCTTCCTTCAACGATACATACGTCGTATGCTTGCTTTTTAATACATGATGCCTGCGAATAACTTTCTGTGCCTGTTCATTATTTTCCCAAAAACCCTCTGCCTGCATTTGCCGGTCAAGTTCCTCTAATGCTTCTTTTACGCCAGCCGGGTCAAAGTGCACCACTCGCTTCCGTAAATAGTTTTGCGATTTCAGCAATTTGCTGCTCGTAATCCTGCAGTTCTATCAACGTTCTCACCTCTTTTATTTGTTATATAATATATATTTATATTTAAGCAATATAAATGGCTATGCGCCGCAACATTTTTTGTATTTTTTACCGCTGCCACAAGGACAGGGGTCATTACGGCCTACTTTGCCTTTGCTCTTTGCCGTCACAGGTTTGCCGCCCGTGACGATGTCTTCGCGGTCTTTAACCGGCGCCTCAGGAACCTTTTCCACGCGCGCATTTAAAATATAGCGTACTGCATTTTCCTGAATTGCCACAGACATCTCTTCAAACATCCCGTGCCCTTCCTGTGTGTAAGCGTGAACCGGATTGATATTGCCATAAGCCTGCAAGCCAATGCCTGCGCGCAGCTGATCCATACTGTCCAGATGCTCCATCCACTGCATATCGACGACGCGCAATAAAATGTCGCGCTCCAACAGGCGTATCAGCTCGCTGCCGAGCGTTTGCTCCTGTTCGTCGTAACGCTGGTAAGCCAATGCCGTAAAACGCTCAACCGCCGCAGCCGGATCTTCTTCAATCTCCTCAGCAGTAACAGTATCTTTTTTTAAGAAAATGCGCTCGAACTGTGCGATAAGGCCTTCCTTATCCCACGTTTCCTCTTCTTCGGGCACGACGGCATACGTCTCGACATACCGCTGAATCAAGCTTTCCAGCATCAACTTGATTTCCTCACTGATGTCATCTTTTTCAAAGATTGCCCTGCGCTGCGCATAGATTACTTCGCGCTGCTTGTTCATCACATTGTCGTATTGCAGGACATTTTTGCGAATTCCAAAGTTGCGCTCCTCAACGCGTTTTTGCGCTGTCTCAATGCTGCGCGTAATCATCTTGTTCTCAATCGGCACATCGTCAGGCAATCTCATCGTATTTGCGATATTGGTCATCCGCTCGCCGGAAAACAACCGCATCAGATCATCTTCCATCGATAAAAAGAACTGTGAAGAGCCGATGTCGCCCTGACGGCCGGAACGTCCGCGCAACTGGTTGTCGATTCGCCGGCTCTCGTGCCGCTCTGTACCGATAATGTGCAGCCCGCCAAGCTCCTTAACCCCTTCACCGAGCACGATATCCGTACCACGTCCCGCCATATTCGTCGAAATCGTGACCGCACCGGCCTGCCCTGCATTCGAAATGATCTCCGCTTCCTTGTCGTGATATTTGGCATTCAGCACGTGATGTTGAATGCCCTGCCGCTTCAGCAGCGCGCTTAACCGCTCACTCTTTTCAATCGAAATCGTCCCGACCAGCACCGGCTGCCGCTGTTCGTTGCGCAGCTTGATCTCTTCGACCACGGCGGCAAACTTCGCCGCTTCCGTCTTGTAAATCACATCGTTCATATCTTCACGAACCATCGGCTTATTCGTCGGAATCATCACGACATTCATGTTGTAGATCGCCTTGAATTCTTCTTCTTCCGTCTTAGCCGTACCCGTCATGCCTGCCAGCTTATTATAAAGGCGGAAAAAGTTCTGAAACGTAATCGTCGCCATCGTCACCGACTCACGGGCGACTTTGACATTTTCTTTCGCCTCGATCGCCTGGTGCAGTCCTTCCGAAAAACGCCGTCCCTGCATCAGGCGCCCCGTAAATTCGTCGACGATAATAACCTCGCCGTCTTTGACGATATAATCCTTATCGCGATGCTTTAAATGATGTGCCCGCAGAGCTTGATTGACATGGTGCAGCACCTCCATATTTTCCACATCCGACAGGTTACCGATTTTAAAATAACGCTCCGCTTTAGATACGCCCACCTCCGTCAGCGACACGGCGTGTTCCTTCTCTTCCAGCGTATAATCTTCTCCGCGAAGCGTTCTGACGAAAGCATTGGCCGTCTTATACAGCCCTGTGCTTTTCTTGCCGCTGCCGGAGATGATCAACGGCGTGCGCGCTTCATCGATTAAGATGCTGTCTACTTCGTCGACGATGGCGTAATGCAATTCGTGTTGAACGATATCATCGCGTTTGATAACCATATTATCTTTCAGATAATCGAATCCGAGTTCATTATTCGTCGCGTAAATAATATCCGCACTGTAAGCTTCCTTACGCTCGGCAGCATCCAGGCCGTGCACAATCAGGCCTACTTTTAAGCCGAGGAAGCGGAATATCTGGCCCATCCACTCGCTGTCACGCGTCGCAAGATAGTCGTTTACCGTAACGATATGGACGCCTTTTCCGCTCAATGCATTCAAATACGCCGGTAAGGTAGCAACCAGCGTTTTGCCTTCTCCGGTCTTCATCTCGGCAATATCGCCCTCGTGCAACACCATACCACCCAGCAGCTGAACAGAAAAATGCTCCATGCCCACCGTACGCCAGGCCGCTTCCCGAACGACGGCAAAAGCCTCTTCTAAAATATCGTCTTCCGTCTCGCCTGCCAAAAGCCGCGCACGAAACTCTTCCGTTTTTGCCTTCAGCGCTTCATCCGTCAACGTCTTCATTTCATCGCGCCTTTGCTCTACGCGCTCCACGCGCTTTGCAAATTTATCTACCTGCCCTTTATCAATCCGCTGAATAATTTTTGAAAAAAATCCCATATGATCCCTTCTCTCTTTTCTTTGTCAACCATCTATTTTCAATATTCAATTTACACATATAAACGTAGTTTTATATTGTATCATATCTGTCGCCGGATGAAAACCAATTTTGTCTTCTGCAACTAAAAAAAAGCCTGTGCGGCATAACCGTACAGGCTTTTTTCCACAATTCTTATTTCTTGATCCAAACGTACATAATCTCGCCGTCGATTTCAAACTCCACACGTTCATATTCTTCCTGGACGGCCTGCTGTCTTTTGACGGAAGTCGGCGGCGCCTCTTTTGCCTCAGACCGCGCTTCAATTCGCTCCGCGGACTGCGACGCATCTTCCAGCATCTCATCCGTAATCGCAGGAATCACACTCGTCTTTTGCATCATTGCCTCTTCCGTCAGTTCCCCGGCAATGCCGGCTTCTTTTTCCTGGCGCTTCATCTCGGCAAAAATTTCTTTGCGTATGAATTCGAGATTCTGCGTACTGTCAAATGCAATAATTGCCTCTTCCCGCGCTTCTTCCTGCCTGCGCTGTTCTTCCAGATCCAACGCTTTTTTGAATTTATAATTTGGATTCTCAACAATCCTGCCGTTTTGAATAATAAACGGGTTTGCGGTATCAATTTCTTCTTCCGGCCCCATTTCGTCTTCAATACTCAAGCCAATGCGCAACGCTTCTTCCGGCTGCGGTTCCTGCTCAAACGACCGAATCTGGGTCAACACCACATCAATCTCATCATCCGTCATCTCTTCGACAGACTTTTCTTCGGCCAGAGCTTCTTCATGGATAATATCGAATACTTTTTCTATCTCGTAAACATCTTCTTTGTCTGCCGGCGGATAAATTTCAACCGACGCAGAATTTTCTGCCGGACGATGTGCCTGTGTATCGGCCAGAATATCTTTTAACAACCTGCCTTCATAGCTGTCGTCTTCATCCTCATCAAAAATCGGTTCTTCTTCAATGTTACTGTCAAATACGCTCATCATATAGCGCAGCATGGCATCCGCCTCATCCCGCTGTTCCTCATCAGGCTTAATATCGTCAAATGAAGCAGAGATTATGTCGAGCCCGATTTCATCGTCGGCTTGCTCATCCTGCACTTCTTCGTCAATCATATCCTGCATCAGGCTTTGTATTTCCTCGTCAGCCTGAAGCGGCATTTCTTCGGCCGCCTCCGCTTCTTCCTGCACGATATCTTCAACGCTACGCAATACCACATCGATATCTTCGTCTTTTTCCTGCGGCTCTTCTTCCGGCAGCACTTCCTGTATTGGCTGTTCTTCCAATATCTGTGCCATCGTCAATGGCTGTTGCTTTTCCGCTTCATCGGCAGCCTGTTTGTTATTTACATTGTCCAGCGCCCGTAAAATGCTGTCAAACTCATCTTCTTCGTCAGCCTGCGACTCTGCTTCGGCAATAAGGCCATTTTCCGGTATCCCTTCAATGGCCGGCGCTTCATTGACACTGTTCGCGATCAACCCATATGCCGCGCCCATCTGTGCAGGCGCCTGAGCCGTATCACTGCCGTCGCCGCCAAGAATCACATCTTCTTCGGCACTGAAGATGAAGTCATCCAATGCCCCCTTTGAAGAGGCGGCAATATCAACATCCGGCGCGATCATCCCGGCTTCACTGCCTGTCATCTGACCACCTTCAGCTGCCTTGACGATCTCGTCAATGTTCAATTCACTCGTAAAGTTCAACTTACCCGTATATTCCAAACGCTCCTTCTCGGGCGCTTTATGCGATTCTTTGACAACCATAAACTTTTGCACGATAAAGAACAATCCAACAGAGATAATGATATCCCCGATGCTGACCGGAATGGCGATAAAGCCAAGCGGAATTGCCGCCATACGGCACAGCGGCATCACATACGGTTCCGTAATCGTTGCAAGGACATTCGTCGCACCAAACGTCTGCATAAATGTATGGATGCCGTTGCCGCCCATTTCAACGGCAGACTGTAATACCGGCATTTGGCCGCCGTTGATAAAAGTCGCCATAAAATTCAAGCCAACGCCGGCAATCAGAACGACATACCATATATTGCTAAAGTTAAATACAACGGGCAGCAGAACAAACAAATACACAGCAAAATAAATCCAGAACTGATAGCTCAGCACAAATGGAATCTGCATCATCGTACCGACGATCAAGCCGATGTAGATCAGAAGCGCAACCACCAACAAATACCATAAAGATACTTTTGTGTGCTTAATATTAGAAAATTTACCTTTTCTTATCAATGCTACGATCACCGACAAGATGACAACACCCAAATACATAACAATATAACCTCACAACGTTATAGATTTTCTTCACTTTAGTTTGCGTTAATTATTTATTTTACCATGCATAAGAATCTCATTTCAAGTAATTTAAACTTCACCTTCAATCAAATCGGGTTCAATCAGCCCGTAATCGCCATCTTTTCGCTTGTATACGACATTGACATCTTCTGTCTCTCCATTTAAAAACACGTAAAAAGAATGGCTCAGCAACTCCATTTGCAGCGTCGCTTCTTTCGGCGACATCGGCTTTAGCGCAAAGAGTTTCGTCTTAACAATTTTCGGCTCTCTGAATTCTTCCGCTTCGCCCTGATCAATGGTACTTTTAATACCGTCGTAGCGAATACTCTCCCCGTTTCTCGTATATAATTTTTCTTTGTATTTTTTTAATTGAACATCAATTTTATCGATGACCAAATCGATTGCATTCGTGCCGTCATCGCCCAATTCTTCCGCTTTAATAATATGCTTGTTGAAATAGATGACCAAGTCCAGCTTCGTTCCGTTTTTTACCGTCTTAAACGTCGCGCTGGCTTTCGTATCAGGATCGAGAAATTTATCATATTTGCTCAACTTCTTTTCTAACTTTTCTCTGAGTCTGTCACTGGAACGCATATTTTTAAAATGAACATTTACCAACATACCGACACCCCCATTATTATTTTTCTATATTATACCATTTATACGCGCAATAACAATATATAAGTTTAATTTTTCCTTCGTCCGTTCGCTGTTTTCCACAAAATTATTTTCTTTATTATCAATAAGATCGAGCTGCCAGTACGGCGAAAAAAACTTGATTTGCACCTTCATTTTTCAACACTTTCGCACATTCGTCAAGCGTCGCGCCCGTCGTTAAGACATCATCGATCACAAGGATGTTTTTGCCCATTATTGCATTTTTGTACACTACTTGAATACTGCCGCTGATGTTTGCCATGCGCGCTTGCTTTCCAAGGCCGATCTGGTCTTTGGCACGGTCTGTCTTTATCAAAATATCACTCCTTTTCATCAAGCCCGTTTCACACACAAAACCATCCGCAATAAAATCGGCCTGATTGTAGCCTCGCTGCCGCAATCGGTTGGGCGAAATCGGCACTGGAACGATAAAATCGACTTGATTAAGAAGAGTCGTGTCTTCAAGCAGCTGCCTACACAAAAGCGCGCCAAGTTTTACGGCCAGCTGTTTGTCGTTACCATATTTGATATTGTAAATCAAATGATCGGTATGCTTATTAAACGGCATCAGCGCATAACCTTTGTCATAGGCATAGCTGCGCTCGTAACAGCCGTCGCAGAGCACGCCGCCTTTCAGCGGCCTGCCACAGGCTTCGCAGCGGTATAAAACCGGCGCGAACACATTCGGCCAGCATTTGCCACAAACGACTTCTTCACCGGTGAGCATCACTCTGCCGCAAGACGGACAAGCGGCACTGTTCGGATATAAAACATCCAATGTTTTTTCTGTTACCTTTTTAAACAACTGCTTCATCCATCATCCTCCAGCACAGTGCGGTCTTGCGCTTTACAATCGTGTTATTACGCACCATCGACTCGATAATCTGCCTGCTCCCTACCAAAACAGCCATCTCTTTCGCACGGGTCAGTGCAGTATAAAGCAGATTGCGGCTTAAAAATTTACGATACCCTTCACAGACCGGAATGACAACGGCTTTAAACTCACTGCCCTGACTCTTGTGCGTGGTAATCGCATAAGACAGCATTAATTGGTCGGCATCTTCAAATGCATAGTGCACCCGCCGCTCTTTCTCGAACAAGACATCGATGATACGGCTTTCATCGTCGATGCGTTCAACGACGCCAATATCGCCGTTAAACACACCCGTTCCGCTCTCCTGCGTAAAAATATTCGTCCAGATCGCACGATAATTATTGCGAATCTGCATAACCTTATCATTTACACGTATTGTGTGTTTCAGCATTGTCTTTTCATTCTTTTCCTTTGAAGGCGGATTCAGCAGGCGCTGCAACATTGCATTTAATTGTTCGACGCCTGTCTGCCCTTTTTTAACATGACTGATTACCTGAATATCGTAATAAGGGTCATAATTTTGATAGCCCACAAGCCGCTTCGAACAAAGTTGTCCGACAACTTGAGCCGCCTGCTGCGGCGAAGGCGCATCGATAAAAAAGAAGTCGTCGCTGGCATTGTCGATCTCGGGATACTTTCCCATATTGATGCGGTGTGCATTGACGATGATCTTGCTGCGCTCGCTCTGGCGAAAGATCTTGTCCAACTTGACCACGCTGGCCTGTCCGCTGTCGATGATATCTTTTAAAATATTGCCCGGTGCTACCGAAGGCAGCTGGTCGACATCGCCAACCAGGATCAGGCGCATATTTTCGTTCATCGCCTTTAGCGTGTAATACAACAGGGTAATATCCAGCATCGAGGCTTCGTCGATAATTAAATAATCGCCCTGAAGCTGGTTTTCTTCATCTTTACCGAAGCTCATTCTATCCTCTGTCGCAAAGGTATATTCCAGCATTCTGTGGATGGTTTTAGCCTCCGCATCGCACGATTGGCTCATCCTTTTTGCCGCCCGTCCCGTCGGCGCAGCCAGTACGACATCCTGCTTCAACCGTTTTAAAATAAACAAAATACAGTTGATAATCGTCGTTTTGCCCGTCCCCGGTCCGCCCGTGACGATGCTCAACCCGTGGGTCATACAGGAGATCACCGCCTGTTTCTGGCTCTCATGCAGCGATATTTGAAACTGCTTTTCATAGTCGACGATCAGGCCTGAAAGAAATGCCGTGTCAATCTGCCAGCCAATGCACGCGATTTTGATGAGCCGCTTTGCCGCTTCTGTCTCTGCTATGTAAAGATTGCGTAAATAATAGACGTTCGTCTCATCCACACTGCACAGGATGACTTTGCCGTTCTTCGTTAAATAAGACAGGCCATCTTCAATAAGCATCTCTTCCACATTTAATATTTGCGCCGCGTCCTCGATAAGCTTGTCCTCTTCGTAAAACATATTTCCTTCGCTGTACAGCCCCGCCATCACATGGCTGATGCCGGCGCGTACGCGAAATGCGGAAGCCTCTTCAATGCCCATCGACAAGGCAATCTTGTCCGCCGTTTTAAAACCGATACCGTCGACATCATCGATCATCCGGTATGGGTTCTGGCTGATGATGCCGATTGTCAGGCCGCAATACTTTTTATAAATTTTCATCGCATACGTCGTGCTGATGCCGAACTGCTGCATAAACATCACCACTTCGCGCATCTCTTCCTGCGCAGTGTATGTCTCACTGATCTGCTGCGCCGTCTTCGATCCGATACCGCTGACCTCGGTCAGCCGCGATGGCTCATTCTTGATAATATCCAAAACATCTTCACCAAAATGCATTACCAAATCCCGCGCCCGGCTTTCCCCAATGCCTTTGATCAAGCCGGACGCCAGATAACGCTGAAGTGTCTCGCTGTTTGTCGGCACATAAATCTCATACTTTTCGGCTTGAAATTGCGCACCGTACGTCTTGTGCTCAACAAAATGCCCGTAAACCGTAACGGCCTCTCCCGCGGCAAGATTGGGAAACAATCCGGTGACAACTTCTAAAACGCCGCCAACGTCCAGATCGAATACCGTATAATTATTAAACTCATTAAAATAAATGATTCTATCCACCACGCCTTGCAGGCTGTCCATAAACCGCTCTCCTTACTGCGATGATTGCTTTGACTGTTTGCTTCATTCATGATATCACACGACGATTTCAGACGCAATATCCGCACAGGCAACATCGGGCTGCCGGGCCAGCTCTATGGCGCGTGCAATCACGTCTGCCATCTGCATCACCAAAGACAGGCGAATATCCATAAACGGTGTGATAAACTTCGTATTGACAATACCCGTAATATGCATATCGCCGACCGGCTCCAGCATATTGCCGGCACCGATCCCCGGCAGCAGGCCACCGAGTTCAAAACTGATACTGCCGATGCGGCTGCGCCGCTTCGTCAACGCCGCATCGACCGCTAAAATGCGATAACCGATGTAATGTTGTTTAATTTCCGCAATGCGCTGCTGAAAATTTACCGCATGCACAGGCTCTTCCAGACTGCCGATTACCGACAGCGGTACGCGGCGCTTTTTTAACAGACTGCCCACCAGCGGACCCAGGCAATCCGCAATGCAAATATCCGTCCCAACGCATAATACCAGTGTCTTTTTATCCAGATGTCTTTTCATCATAAAAGCCAACTGTCGTGCCGCTTCTTCCCCCTCCGCCCGCACGGTTAATGTCGTATTCCTGTAACCGCCTGCCTTTCTTGCTGTCAGCTTGTCCGGCATAATCGCGCACCCTTTCTTCCGGTCTTACATTTGCGTATATTCTAATACACCATATGTGCGCGATTTGTAAAATAGTGACGTTTTTATGCAGATTCGTAAACTATTTCGCAGTTCACTTAATTTCAAACTTAAACACCACTGTTGCATAACCAAAAATGACTTCCTGCTATAAAAACAATTTGTGACTCGACTATTAAAACAAAATGAAATTGATAATAACTTTAAAATAATCAAAATAACATTCATTTTATTCTATATCTTGCATATTAAACCACAGCGCGAACTGATCTTTGTTTTCCATCGCATCCAAAATCCGTTCATCTGCCTTGGGGATTTTGCGCGTCAACCGACGCATGAGCTCCTTCATTTCCGTACGCTTCGTATGTCCGTCGGCTGGACAACCTTTTTCCAGACAGGGCAACTTTAATTTATTCGACTGATAAATGATTTCACTTTCACGCACGTAAATCATCGGCCGAATCAGCGTAATTTCCTTCTTATCCAGATAAGTCACCGGTTGAAACGTATGAAACCGCCCTTCATAAAACAAACACAGCATCAACGTCTCCAAAGCGTCATCGGCGTGATGGCCAAACGCCAGTTTATGAACGCCGAGCTTAAGCATACGATCGTGCAATGCCCCGCGTTTCATCCGTGCACACAGTGCGCACGGATTCTTTTCTTTACGCTCTTCGAAAATGACCTTGCCAATCTGCGTTTTAATAATCGACAGCGGCACATTCCGCTCCGCACAAAACGTTTCGAGTGCTGCCGTATTGCTGCTTTCAAAGCCCATATCCAAGTGAATGGCCATCAGTTCAAATTTTGCGGGATAAAATCGTCTTAACAGCGCCATTGCGTGCAGCAACAGCATACTGTCCTTGCCGCCTGAAAGCCCGACGGCAATCGTCTCACCGCTCTGCACCATCTCGTATTGCTGCATTGTGCGGCGCATACAGGATAAAATCTTTTTCATCGCTTCTCTCTTTATTTATTTAAATAGTATGATATAATAAAAAAATTCATTATACAACAGGACAGGAGCATCTTATGATCAATTTTTTGCCGAACTGGCTCGAAGTTTTAATTATGGCCGCCGTGCCTGTCGTCGAATTGCGCGGCGCAATTCCCTATGGTATTCTCGCGCTCGATATGAGCATTCTCCAAACATTTATCCTGTCGTATGTAGGCAGCTTGATTCCGGCTCCTTTTATTTTATTGTTCGTCAAAAAAATATTGGAATATATGTCCACCAGCAAGGTTGCCTTCTTTCGTCGTATTGCAGAAAAGCTGAACAATAAGGGAACGAAGAAAATCGCCGAAATGAAGAAAACCACCTTCTGGGGCTTAACTTTGTTCATTGCCATTCCATTGCCGGGCACCGGAGTATGGACAGGCTGCCTTGTGGCAGCTTTATTGGGTATGCGATTTAAGTATTCTATGGGTGCTGCCGTGCTCGGCACGCTGATTGCCGGCATCGTCGTGACAGCGATCGTCGCAAGCGGCGCACATATTTTTGGCCTTTAGTATTGACTATTTTCTTTTTTCGACATACAATAAGATACGTCAATAAAATAAACCCTTATGGAGAGCAGACGAGGGACGGGCCCGATGACTCTGCGGCAACCTACTTGGAAGCAAGGTGCCAAAACTCGCAGCGAGAGCTGAATGATGAGGATGAAATGAAACGATTTTACCCTCCTTGTTCGGAGGTTTATTTTTTTGGTAATATACAATAGAAGTGAGGAGACTTATGAGAAGATTATTTACTTCCGAATCGGTCACCGAAGGGCATCCCGACAAGATTTGTGACCAAATTTCCGATTCCATTCTGGACGATATTTTATCGAAAGACCCGCAGGCACGCGTCGCCTGTGAAGTGGCGGTCAATACCGGTCTCGTTTTAGTGATGGGAGAGATTTCAACGTCCTGTTATGCCGATATTCCCAAAATCACGCGCCAGACCATCAAAGATATTGGCTACGACCGCGCCAAATACGGTTTTGACGGCGAGACGTGCGGTGTGATTACGAGCATCGACGAACAATCCCCCGACATCGCGCTCGGTGTCGACCGGTCCTATGAAACAAAGGGCGGCGATGAAGAAGACATTTCGACTACCGGCGCCGGAGACCAGGGGATGATGTTCGGCTACGCCTGCAACGAAACGGACGAATACATGCCATTCTCCATTTGCGTCGCCCATAAACTGGCGCGCCAGCTTACGGCAATGCGTAAGAACGGCACGCTCAATTTTCTGCGTCCGGACGGCAAAACACAGGTGACGGCCGAATACGACGAAAACGGACGCATCAAGCGTATCGACACGATCATCGTCTCGACCCAACACAGCGAAAAGGTGACACAGGCGCAGATTCAGCACGATCTCGAGCAGTTTGTCATCATGCCCGTCTGCCAGAACTATCCAATGGATGTCGATACAAAGATTTTCATCAACCCGACAGGACGCTTTGTCACCGGCGGGCCACAGGGCGACAGCGGGCTTACGGGCAGAAAGATTATCGTCGACACTTACGGCGGCTAC
>CALGIV010000223.1 GCA_937914785.1 uncultured Eubacteriaceae bacterium
GCCATACCGTCATCACGGCGGTTGCCGTGATCAACGCCACAGGGAACAAACGCGTATGTAAAGCAGAAAAGACCATCGTTGAATTCAATCCGCTCAGCGATGAACAGATCGATGCCTATATCGCGACCGGTGAAGTCTGGGATAAAGCCGGCGCCTATGGCATCCAGGGCATCGGCAGCATATTTGTCAAAAGGATTGACGGCTGCTTTTTTAACGTGGCCGGCCTGCCGCTGAGCCTGCTGTATCATATGCTGTGTCAAATCGGCTATTCAATCCTCTAAAGCTGCAATAAAGGAGAACTTCTATGACCGGACAAACGTTACTTCCGCAAGAAAAAATGCTGCAGTTCGGCGAACGCGCCTTAAGCGATACGGAGTTGCTGGCCGTCATCCTGCGCACAGGCTCTGTCAATGTTGACGTACTCACGCTGTGTGAAAAGCTCCTCTGTCGGTATCAAAATCTGGCTTCACTCTCAAAATGCACTGTCGAAGAGCTCGTAAAAGACAACGACGGCATCGGCACGATTAAGGCACTGCAAATAAAAGCTGCCATCGAACTGGGGCGCCGCAGCATTCAAAAGCCACTTTTAAAAGAAAAAATCAGCTCCGCCGAGCAGGCAGCTGAATATGTTTTTGACAGTATGGGCGGATTGGATAAAGAAGTTGTATGCACTTTGTTGCTGGACAGCAAAAGTCAAGTACTTTCTTATGAAACAATCTCAATCGGGACGTTAAACGCATCTTTAATTCATGCACGCGAAGTATTTAAAAGCGCTATCAAATTCAGCGCTGCAAGTATTATTTTGTTCCACAACCATCCCAGCGGCGATGTAAAGCCAAGCCTTGAAGATATCCGGCAGACACAAAAACTATCAGAGACCGCAAAAATCGTTGGGATCCCACTCAAAGACCATATTATTATCGGTGAAAATGCCTATTACAGTATGAAAGAAAATAACTGGCTATAGCAATTACAATACCTTCATCTGATCTAAATTCCGTTGCTCCTGAATAAAAATATCGGTAATACTAATACCACAAACACTACAAATGCTCGTCAATGCAACCAGACATTCCCCAAGTGCTTCTTCGATTCTTTTCCGGCAGTTCACACAGGTCATCTGAGTCAATGCGTTGAGAAGCGCATTGTAATCAATCTTATCAATACGTAACATGATCTCGTCAGAGTTTTTCACACAACCACAACTCGTCACGCATTCCGTAATGGTCTTCATCAACAGAAAAGAAGCCTTTGCCTGCTTTTCCAACAATTCTGAAACATTGTAACTACCAACTAAACGTTCATCAATACTCGTCTGGAATTCTTCGCAAATCAACATAAACGCTACCCCTTTTCCGTTTCCTGCTATCATTATATGGGACGCTTTAAGCTCGTGTCAATAACAAGAATTCGAAAAATTTCGACATAAATTTCACCTTTCATACACTTTTCTCTGCCTGTTTTACCGTTTTATTGAATTATGCTTTCGCCTCTTTGACTAATGCAAAGTTTTGTATTATAATAGATAAAATAGAAAAGAGGCAACACTTATGTATAAAAAGGGTGAAGAAGTCGTCCATCCGTTATATGGCGCCGGCACGATTTTGGATTTTACAGAGGATGGCGAATATATGGTAGAACTTGACAAGGGAAATATCTCTATGTGCATTCCCTTTGAAAATGCCGATATGATCGGATTGCGAAAGGTTTGTTCATCGATTCAGATAGATGCGTTGTTCCTCAAATTAAAAAATACTGATTTTGACATCAACACAAACTGGTCTCAACGCTATAAAGAAAATATGCAAAAGATCAAGAGCGGCGATTTGTTCTTAGTCGCTGAAGTAGTTCGCGATTTATTGAAAATTGATAACGACCGCGGGCTGTCTACCGGCGAAAAAAAGATGTTAAACAACGCGAAAAAGATTTTTGTCAGCGAAGTGATATGCGCAAAAAGAATTGAGGAAAATGAAGCGGAAAAGCTGATTAACAGCCTCATTGATGAAAAAAGCCACTAAATAAGGAGGCGTCTGTGAAAACAGCTGTAAAGATTATTGCGGCGATTATCGGGCTGGTATACGGTTATCAACTGGGCGAATTTCTCATCGAAAGCCTGCTTTTGCAGAATCTTCTCGGACTGGAAAGTATCGTTCCACCATATAATTACATCGTTTGCTATGTCTCCGGCGCCGTACTCGGCACCATCTTTCTGCTCCTTGCGCCGTATGTATACGACTATTTCGGAAATGCGGCTAAAAAAGCAGAAAAGATGCTGCGAGGCTATTCAACAATCGATTTGCTGTTAGGCGTTGTCGGCCTGATCATTGGCTTGATTATCGCAATGCTTATCAGTATACCGATCAATCTGCTGTCTATCCCCGTCATTGCAAAAAACATTATTATTGTCGTCGAATACGCTACTTTTATCTGGGCATCCGACTCGCTACGACAAAACGCAGCGAATTGCAGGGAGCTTTTAAATTTTTGCCCTTAAAGGGAGAAAAAGACTCCGAGAGAGAAGCCCGCAAGTTTAAATTGCAAAGCGATGCCATTCCTAAAATCCTCGATACCTCCGCCATTATCGACGGGCGCATTTTAGATATCTTTAAAACAGGATTTGTTGAAGGTATTATCGTCATCCCGGAATTCATCTTATCCGAACTCCGGCACGTTGCCGACTCTTCCGATGCATTGAAACGTAAGCGGGGCCGCCGCGGACTCGATATTCTGAACAGAATCCAAAATGACGTCAATATGCAAGTTAAAGTGCTGGACAAAGACTACGATCAAATCGACGAAGTGGATGTCAAGCTCGTTAAACTTGCTTTCGATATTAACGGACTTATCATTACAAATGATTATAACTTAAACAAGATTGCCCAATTTCAAGGGGTCGGCGTATTAAACGTCAACGAACTTGCAAACTCCGTCAAGACCATTCTGTTGCCCGGCGAAGAAATGGACATCCTCGTGCTGAAGGAAGGCAAGGAAGCAAACCAGGGTGTGGGCTACTTAGACGATGGCACGATGATCGTCATTCAGGGAGGCAAACCCTATGTGGGCGAACAGATTCACATTATGGTCACGAGCGTTTTACAAACTTCGGCCGGACGAATGATTTTTGCCAAGCCGGAGCAATAATTGGAGTAGTATGAAAAAGCAATTTATCACGGCTATTATCGTCGCAGCAGGCAAATCCTCGCGGATGGACAAAGCGGTAAACAAGCAGTACATCCCATTGGATAACAAGCCTATTCTGGCATACTCTGTGGAGCGGTTTAATGCGAATAAAAATATTGATGAAATAATTATTGTAACCGCTTCCCACGAAGCAGACCTTTGTGGTAAAATAGTCCTTAACCAAATAAAGGCAAAAAAGAAAATCAAAATTGTCGTCGGCGCAGATACGAGACAAAAATCGGTGTATCAGGGATTGCAAAATTGTAGGCCTGAAACGACGACTGTACTAATCCACGACGGCGCAAGGCCTTTCGTGACCGATGATATGATCGATGGTTGCATTGCTCAGATGAAAGCCTATCAAGCCTGCAGCGTCGGGACTGCAGCGATCAATACGATAAAACTTGTCGATAAAAACGGCCAGGTTATCCAAACACTCGATCGCAATAAGCTGTGGGAAGTGCAGACGCCTCAATGCTTTGATTATGAAGTCTTGTTTAAACTGCATAAGAAAGCTGACAAGGCAGGAATCGACGATATTACGGACGACTGCACATTGGCCGAACGTGCCGGCCTGAAGGTAAAAATGCTCAAAGGAAATTATGCAAACATAAAAATTACTGTTGCTCAGGATTTGGTAACAGCGCAAAGTATTCTAAAAACGATAAAGCGAGGTTGATACTGCGATGAGCTTGACAAACGAAAAAATTACCATTATGTATAATAAGATGGTCACTGCAAGGCTGTTGGAAGAAATGCTGCACGAAATGTTTTCCGAACATATGCTGCACGGGACCACACATTTGGGGATCGGACAGGAAGCTTCCGGTATCGGCGCTTGTATGACACTGCGCGATGGCGATAAAGCTACATTGACACATCGCAATCACGTGCAATGTATTGGGCTGGGAATGAATGTCAAATATTTGCTCGCCGAAATGTTTGGCAAAGAAACCGGCACCAACAGCGGCCTTGGCGGCTCTATGCATCTCATGGATTTAAAAAATGGCAATCTCGGCGCAAACGGCATCGTCGGCGGCGGGCTGGGCCTCGCATTGGGCGCCGCATTTAAAATGCACTATCACAAAGAAGAAAACGTCGTGATGTGCTTTCTCGGAGACGGCGCGACAAACGAAGGGCTTTTTCACGAAGCACTGAATCTGGCATCGATTAAAAATCTACCCGTCGTCTTTTTCGTCGAAAACAATCACTACGCCGTTTCAATGAATACGAGCCGAAGTATGAAAGTTACCGACATCGGTCAACGGGCAAACGCTTATGGGATTCGCTCGATCATCTTAGACGGTAACGACGCGATAGACGTATACAATATGACGTTCTCGGCAGTCCAGTATGTACGTGAAGGCAATGGCCCGATCTTAATCGAGAGCAAGACTTACCGCGTTGCGGGACACTCGAAAAGCGACGTGAAACAACTCTACCGCAGCCAGGAAGAAGTCGATGCCTGGGTTGCCAAAGACCCGATTAAACGATTGGAAGAATATATCTTGAAAAACAATATCGCCAACAGTGAAATGTTGAAAGAGATCAATACCAGGGTCATGGATGAAATTCGCGAAGCCGTATTGTTCGCACAAAACAGCCTGGATCCTTCTGCTGATATTCTAAACAAACACATTTACGCAAAGTGAGGTAAGAAATGAAAGAGATTACATACAAAGAAGCACTGCGTGAAGCTTTAAGCGAGGAGATGATCCGGGATGAAAATGTCTTTCTTATGGGTCATGATATCGGCATATACGGCGGCGGTTTTGGCGTAACGGAAGGGCTGGTTTTGCAATTCGGCGAACAGCGTGTCATCGACACGCCGATCAGCGAAGCGATTATCGCCGGACTTGCGACCGGCGCGGCTATTAGCGGACTGCGCCCTGTCATTGAAGCGATGTTTTCCGATTTTGTAACACTGATGATGGACAACATCGTCAATCAGGCTGCTAAATTTTCTTTTATGTCTGCTTCACAGGCCTGCGTTCCCCTCGTATTGAGGATGCCTGCCGGCTGCGGAACAGGAGCCGGCGCACAACACTCTCAAAGCCTGGAGGCGTGGATGTGTCACGTACCCGGCCTGAAAGTCGTTTTCCCTTCCAATCCGTACGAAGCAAAAGGATTGATGAAAGCGGCGATCCGCGACAATAACCCTGTCATTTTCTTTGAACATAAACTGGCGTATTCCAGCATCGGCTACGTTCCGGAAGATGAATACGTCATTCCGATCGGCCAAGCCAACATTATGCGCAAGGGCAATCACATTACAATGGTCTCCTACGGTCATTCCGTACAGAAATGCTTAATGGCGGCCGCACATTTAAAAGAGATTGGCATCAGCGCCGAAATCATCGATTTACGCACGCTTTATCCACTGGATGAAGCCACAATCATTAACTCCGTTAAGAAGACCGGACGTGTAATGATCGTTCATGAAGCGGTCAAAACAGGCGGCCTCGGCGGCGAGATTTCTGCAATCCTTTCTGAAAAAGCGTTTTCTTATTTAAAAGCGCCGATTTTAAGAATTGCCGGCAAAGATGTCCCCATCCCATTCAGCAAAACGCTTGAAGAAGCCTGTGTACCCCAGATTCAAGATATCGAAAATGCGGCGAAGAGACTTATGCGAAGATAAAAAATTGAACTATTAGGTACCAAAAATGAAAAATAATATTTATGAAGCAAATTTATTCTGCGACGTATGCGGCAAAGAGACGCTGCACAAGATAACTTATGCCAACGACATGATCGAGCACATTGTCTGCAGTGAGTGTGAACACGGAGTCACACTGGACAAAGATGAAGTCCTCAAACACTACAACAACGATCTTATTATGCGCGTGCTCACGAAACCTACCCGTATGACTGAAGAAATGCAGGCGGATTTAAAAGGCTTTCTAAAAAGCATGCCTGTGCGCCTGTTCTCCAAACCGTACAGAATGATGCTGGAATATAAAAAGATCAACGAGGAACATTCTTAATGCGCATCGGGATCGGCTACGATGCACATCGGTTGACAGAAGGGCGCAGCCTCATTCTGGGGGGCGTTCATATCCCCTTTCAGCAAGGGCTTGACGGTCATTCGGACGCCGATGTACTGATCCATGCTATTATGGATGCACTGCTCGGCGCCGCTGCACTCGGCGATATCGGCACACACTTTCCCGACAATGATGAACGTTATAGAGGTGCCGCCAGTATAGACTTATTAAAAGAAGTGGCTCATATGATTACAGAGGCGGGCTACACTGTTTTAAATATCGACAGCATCCTTATCGCGCAGGCACCACGGCTTGCGCCTTATATTGAAAAAATGTGCCTGCAGATTGCATATGCACTGGCGATAAAACCTTCCTGCATCAGCGTTAAGGCGACTACGGAAGAACAGATGGGCTTTACCGGCGCCGGTGAGGGCATCGCCGCAAAAGCGGTCTGCCTGCTGGACAACAGACAGAAAGGATGATTTTATTGATTAAAATCTACAATTCACTGACAAACCGAAAGGAAACATTTGAGCCGCTTGTCGAAGGCGAAGTAAAGATGTATTCGTGCGGTCCTACGGTATACAACTACTTTCACATCGGCAATGCGCGGCCTTTTATCTTTTTTGACGTCGTACGGCGCTACCTGCAATATCGCGGTTATCAGGTCACTTTTATTCAAAACTTCACCGACGTCGACGATAAAATCATCAACCGCAGCATCGAAGAAGGAATTTCTCCGCAGGAAGTAGCGGAAAAATATATCGCGGAATATTTCGTGGACGCCGACGCACTGGGAATCAGGCGCGCAGACGTCCATCCGAGAGTCAGCGAAAATATTCCGGAAATCATCAATCTCGTACAAACACTGATCGATAAGGAAATGGCCTACGAAAAAGACGGCAATGTATATTATCGCGTACACGCTTTTCCAGAGTACGGCAAGCTTTCCAAACAATCGCTGCAGGATTTGGAAGCAGGCTCACGCATTGAAGTGAGCGAAGAGAAGGAAGACCCGCTCGACTTCGCTTTATGGAAGAAGAAAAAAGAGGGTGAAATCTATTGGGAAAGCCCCTGGGGTCAGGGCCGCCCCGGCTGGCATATCGAGTGTTCGGCGATGGTAAAAAAATACCTCGGCGAAAGCATCGATATCCACGGCGGAGGCGCTGATCTGATCTTTCCGCATCACGAAAACGAAGTCGCACAATCGGAAGGCGCCACAGGCAAAACACTGGCTAACTACTGGATGCACAACGGCTATATCAACATCGACAACAAGAAAATGTCAAAGTCGCTCGGCAATTTCTTTACGGTACGCGATATCGCGCAGGAATTTGATCTGGAAACAGTACGGATGTTCTTGTTGAGCGCGCACTACCGAAGTCCGATCAATTTCAGTAAAGAACTCATTCAGTCGACGGAAAAGTCTTTGGAACGCATCTATAATGCCAAGAACAATCTGAACTACCTGCTCTCGTTAAACAACGACAGCCCGTTTGAAGAAAAAGACGCCCGGTGGATTGAGCACATTCAACAGTACCGCGAAAAGTTTATCGCAGCGATGGATGATGACTTTAACACGGCCGATGCGCTCGCCGCAATTTTTGAACTCGTGCGCGATATCAACGCGACTATCGACGAATCTTCCGCACCGCAGGTTTTAAACGCCGCCAAGGCGGAACTGGAGGAACTGACCGCCGTTTTAGGTATCGCCGAAAAAGATACTACCGACATCCTGGACAAAGAAATTGAAGCGTTGATCGAACAGCGCCAGCAAGCGCGCAAAGACAAGGACTTTGCCCTTGCCGATAAAATCCGCGATGAATTAAAAGCAAAAAATATTATACTGGAGGATACGCGCGACGGCGTAAAATACAGACGCATTTGACAACACTACACGTAAATAAAGAAAAAATCAATATCGATCACTTAGGCCCCGCACAGCTTGCTTATATTGGGGATGCCGTATACGAAATCTGTATCCGCCAATACCTGTTGGGCACAGGCATAAGCAAACCCGGCAGACTGCAAAAATTGGCCGAAGGCTATGTCAAAGCCCAAACCCAACATAAGGCGCTTGAAGCCATCAGGGCTTTGCTGACAGCGGAAGAAGATGCCATCGTGCTGCGCGGCAGAAATCATAAACATAAAACCAGACCCAAAAACGCGACAGTCGAAGAATATAACAATGCGACAGGCTTTGAAGCGTTGATCGGCTATCTTTATCTGAAAGGCCGGTCGCAGCGTATCGACGAAATCGTTGCGGCAGCAATCCAGTCTGGAACAGAGGAAGATGAACGTGTACGATAAAGCCGCCGTCCTGGCTTACCTCGACGGAAAAAACGTTTCTTACGACCTCATCGAACACGAGCCAATGTATACGATCGGTCAAATGGAAGAGGCTGGCCTGACAGCAGGGATTGATGTCTGCAAAAACTTATTTTTACGTGACTATAAAGGCAAAAATCATTATTTGATCAGCTTCTTGTGCCATAAAAAGATGGATTTAAAAGAAATCAGTCAAAAGCTGGTTTCCACGCGCTTAAGTTTTGCCAGCGCACAGCGGCTTGAACAGTATTTAAAGCTGACACAGGGCGCCGTTTCCCCTTTCGGCTTACTAAACGACAGCGCGCGGACCGTTGAAGCCGTCTTTGATAAAGCGCTCCTCGGCCGCACTAAGACAGCATTTCATCCGAATGACAATTCCGCGACCGTCATCATACACTTTGACGATCTGCTTAATATCATTCAATCGCTGGGAAACCGCATTACTTTTATCGACATAGCATAAAATGACCATTGACATAATTTGAAAAATGTGTAAAATAAACTATTATAACAATACAAACCGATGAAAAAGACGAGTAAATGGAAGCTCCTTCAGAGAGATGTCGCCTTGGCTGAAAGCGATTTTAGGCAACGCTTCCGTTGAAAACCCCTTTGGAGGTGCTGCAAGCAAGTAAGCAGCAATGGTGATGCCATTACAATCATAAGCGGACAGCTTCGTCTGTCAATAAAGGTGGAACCGCGGTTAAGATATCGTCCTTTGCATGTCAAAGGGCGTTTTTTTGTATCGGATAAAAGGAGGAAGAAAGATGATCAACATTACATTAAAAGACGGCAACAAAATCGCTGTTGAAAAGGACTCTGATCTTTACGATGTCGCCAAGGCGATCAGCCCCGGTCTGGCCGTTAACGCATTGGTCGGCGAAGTAGACGGCTGCGTGCACGATTTGTCTTACACGCTGGAAAACGACAGCGCCGTTCAGATATTCACATTCGAAGATAAGGCCGGCAAAGAGGCCTTCTGGCACACGAGCTCACACGTGATGGCCCAAGCCGTAAAACGCCTGTTTCCAGGCGTCAAGGTCGCAATCGGGCCGGCGATCGACAACGGCTTTTATTACGACTTCGACACGGAAGTTCCTTTCGTTTCCGAAGATCTGGAAAAAATCGAAGCGGAAATGAAAAAAATCGTCAAAGAGAATTACATTTTACACCGCTTCGAAAAACCAAAAGCAGAAGCGCTAAACTATTTTAAAGAACAGGGCGAAGATTATAAAGTTGAACTCGTCGAGGGGCTTGAAGACGATGCTGTCATCAGCTTTTACGAACAGGGAGAGTTTGTCGACCTGTGCGCCGGGCCGCATCTGTACGACCTGTCTAAAATCAAGGCCATCAAGCTGACGAGCATTGCCGGCGCTTACTGGCGCGGCGATGAACAGAATAAGATGCTGCAACGCATCTACGGCATTACATTTCCGAAAAAAAGTATGCTGGACGAATATTTACAGTTGATGGAAGAAGCGAAGAAGCGGGACCACAGAAAGCTCGGCAAAGAGCTGGATTTATACTCGATTATGGAAGAAGGCCCGGGCTTTCCGTTCTTCCATCCGAAGGGTATGATTTTGCGCACAGAGCTGGAAAATGCCTGGCGGCAGGAACACTACAAACGCGGCTATGATGAAATCCGCACACCGATTATGCTGGACAGCGAGCTGTGGCACCGTTCCGGTCATTGGGATAATTATAAAGACAATATGTACTTTTCAGAAATCGACGAACGCACTTACGCCTTAAAGCCGATGAACTGCCCCGGCGCGATGCTGCTTTATAAACGCAAGATGTTTTCTTATCGCGATTTGCCGCTGCGTATGGGAGAGCTTGGCATCGTGCACCGCCACGAGCTCAGCGGCGCCTTGCACGGCCTGATGCGCGTGCGCTGCTTCACACAGGACGACGCACACATCTTTATGACGCCCGAAATGATTACCCAGGAAATAATCAACGTTATGGAATTGATCGATTATTTTTACAGTCTGTTCGGCTTCAGCTACCGCATAGAACTCTCTACGCGCCCCGAGAAATTTATGGGCGAAATCGCAGACTGGGACGCAGCGACAGACGCACTGCGTAAGGCATTGGATTTAAAAGGTAAAGAGTATACGATTAACGAAGGCGACGGCGCATTTTACGGGCCAAAGATCGACTTCCACCTTACGGACTGCCTGAACCGGACGTGGCAGTGCGGCACGATTCAGCTCGACTTTCAGATGCCGGAACGCTTCGACTTATACTACGTCGGTGCGGACGGCGAAAAGCACCGTCCGATCGTCATACACAGAACGTGTTTCGGCTCCATTGAGCGCTTTATTGCGATTTTAACGGAGCACTTTGCCGGCGCCTTCCCGCTGTGGCTGGCTCCCGTACAGTGCGTCATCATCCCCGTCGCAAGCGACTACAATGACTATGCCAATATGGTGTATTCCCGCTTTTTATCTGCGGGAATCCGCGCTGAGATTGACGACCGGAATGAAAAGATGGGCTATAAAATCCGCGAAGCACAGATGCAGAAAATCCCCTATATGTTTATCGTCGGCGAAAAAGAAGCCGGCGAAAATACGATCTCTGTACGCAGCAGGCAGGAAAAGGACGGCGGCGTGTTCTCTATTGACAATTTCATCGTGAAAATGCTCGATGAAATCAGTACAAAAACACCGTAAAATACAATTAATTGATGACCGGCTTTTGAAAAGCCGGTTTTTTATTGGAAGAAATTTCACGAAATTATCTCGACAAACATAGAATAAAGCAGGACAATACAGATCATTGAACGCATCTACTAAGAACGCTGACAAAGGAGGGTGTGACTATGTCAAATTTATTACCAGTGAGCAGAAACTTCGCCGCCATAAACAATTTCAACAACCTGATGGATAACTCTTTTGGCAACGTATGGCCATTGAGCAAAACGATGTTTGTTCAAACGTTCAACATTGATGTACAGGAACAGCCGCAGGCCTACATCATAAAAGCAGATCTGCCCGGCATCAAAAAAGACGAGATCAACATCGCATTAAACGATGGCAGGCTGTCAATCGAAGTGCTGCAAAATGAAGAAAATGAAGAGAAAGATGCACATTACATCTACCAGGAACGCCGAAGCTCTTCTATGGCCCGCACCGTTTATCTGGCCGATGCCGACAATGAGGGCGCACAGGCAGAACTGGACGACGGCGTATTGAAAATCGTCATACCGAAAAAAGCAAAAGAACACCGCAGCAGCCGAATCGACATCAACTGATTACGTACTACTGCGCTCCTGCTGCCGACTTTATCCGGCAAACACGAAAATGAGGCATTATTCATGCCTCATTTTCGATGTAGGATCTTCTTCATCCGGCAAAACCGGCACGATACCGTCTTTGGACGGCTCCGGTTGCGATACCGGTTTTGTATTTGAGGCCGGCATATCCGCAGGCGGACTGCTCCCGCCCGCCTGCGGCGTTCCGGGCTGCCGGTTGTAAACCTCTCTCTGCGGCGGATAAGGCACTTGCACATATGAGTTATTATTGCGTAAATCTCGCTGAACAAAATATTCTTCCATCACATTTCGCTCGGACTCAACTTCCGCAATCTGCCCTTTAACACCATCAAAATCTGTAAATATTACACCGCTAAACGGCGCAAGCAGAATCAGGCAGAACGACTGCGCTATACCGATTAACAGCTCAAGCCTAAACAGTCCGTTACCATCCGCCATTCTGAGCAATGCTGTAAAAGCCAACAATACGGCCGTGTAAATCAGATTGAACAAAAGCATATTGCCAAATACTTTTAAACGATCTCCTTTTGTCAACTTACGCGAAAGATTTAAAGACTCAATGCCGCTTACTTTATAACGCATCCGTGCAAACGGCACAAAACCATAAATCGATATCAAAACATGTACGATAATAATCGTTGCCAAATACAGCGCCAACGCCTGCCAGCCCCCACTGCGGATCAAGTAGGCAAATCCCGCCAAATTCGCCGGTCGGCTGCCGACAAAGAAAATTTCCAAACGCTTAAATATCACTATGATAATCCAGGAAAAAAAGCCTATCCACAGATAAGTACCAAATAACGGAAAAGCACGCTTAGCTCCAAAACTCAAACTATCACCCAAAAACCGCTTCTTTCCTTTCACATATCCTTCTGTTAAAGCGAAAATACTGCCCTGAGCAAAACAGCAAAGCCAAATCACCACAACCAGAACCAGAGACATCAAAAAAAGCTCTCCCACTATACTTGCGCCCCCCAAATGATGAAAAGAGAAATAATATGGCTTTGAAAAATATCCTACTAAAATGAAAATACCGGTCAATATTCCCACACCGGCAATCAACGCCACAACCAAGATACGCCCAAAATGATTGAGGCCTGCTTGAAAGCTCGTCGATAAATAAGCGGAAAAAGGCCGTAGTCGTGCCGGCGGTGTTTGCGGCGGCGATACCATATTCCTGTGTTCACCATTCATTTTATGGCCCCCTCTTCTTTGCAATTTTTACAGTACAGTATTTTTTACGTACACTTTTACGCATGCACCGTATATTTTATCAGAGGCTATCTTTGCTTTTTATCGTGCAATCCCACACACCATTTAGAACACTTTGCAAATATATTCGTTTATCCTATCACAGCTTCATTATTTTCCTCTTAATCAATCCAAATCTTCAATTTCGTCAAGTTCTTCTATATATAAACTCTCTCTCAGTGTCTCCGACAATTTGCCGCGTTTAATCTCATGTTCGCTCTTTACTACGATAGGCTGCAGTTTTATCTCAGGCAGCTCTACTTCTTCATGCTCTTTTTCAAGCATAACCACTTCTGAAAGTACAGATTCAATAGAACGTTTTTTGACTGCAGCTGCCGCCTTTGGCGGCTGTGCAACGGCCGCTACCGCAACCGGTTTAGATTCCAACTGCTTTTCGCTTGCCTGCTCCCGTCTGCCCGATTCCGTTTCAGACGGTTTTTGCATTTCTGCTTTAAACACCAACTGTTCAAGCCTAACAGGCGGCTTCTCAGGTTTGCCAATGGCATCCGGCTCAATACCCATCGGCTTTAAAACATCGACCATTTTATCTGCCAGCGGATCATCTTTTGGCTCGGCGGTTCCCTGTTTATTTTTCCTCAGTTGTACAGGCGGCATTGCAAAAATCTCCTGTGTCGGCACTTTGCCCCGCTTAAGCGCAATCATTCTGCGGTCCTCGGCGTCAAAACATTTGTCCTGCGGACATTGCGGCAGCCTTTTTAATGAAGAGAGTGCGTATCGCCCGCGCGCCAACTCGAAATTTGTATACATCACCACGCGAAACAACGGCAGGTACACGGCTATATACAAAACGAGCAAACCAAACAATAACGGCGTCAGCTGCATATTGTTTTCCCAGGCGCGCACCATACCAAACGCCAGCAATCCAAGTAAAACGCCCATAAAAATTGTATATAGCAATATATTAAAAAATATTTTACCCTTCTTCCCTTTTGCCAGCTTTCTCGACAGCTTCATTGACTTGATGCCATGCACTTTATAGCGCATTCTGATAAATGGTGTAAAATTATAGGCAACGGAAAGCGCCACCAATATTACGATGTAAAGCGCCGAAAGTGCGATGAGCGCATAGGAAACCCAATTGTCAAAGATATTGCTTAAGCTAAAAAGCTCCTGTATGGATTCAAGCCCCGCTAATGATAAGAGGACCCGTGAGAGCAGCACAAATAAAAATGTATACATGCTCAAATACAGCCCCCGCCAGATTCGCGAGCCGATGACAGGTACTGAACGCTTAAAAGCATATCCCAAAATACTTCCCATCTTTCTTTTTACGCCTTTCACATACGCATCAACGATAAGATACAGACTGCACTGTGCAATATTGACGGCAAAAGAGATCAAAAACCAACATAAAACCAATCCTGGTATCAAAGCTGTCATTGCGGGCCTTAAGGTCTCTAAAAGCCACGCGTAATCGACCAGGGTATATTCGAAAATCAATTGAGGATTGCCTAAAAGTTCGACAGGCAAATATCGACTGCCGGCCAAATAAAATATTCCGACAAAAATACCAATGCCCAGCAAAATAAATAATGCTGTAATAATATATGTCAATAATAATTTAAAATAATGCTTTGTCCCGGCGCCAATTGCATTTGATAGATACGATCCAAATGACAAAATCTTTTCATTATAGCCAAAAATCATTATTCCGCCTCCTAAGGCCTGTCCTTTTCCATCCTGCCAAATTCAACTACACCTTAATAAAATAAAGGCCGGAAAATTTCCGGCTATTCTTTTCTCTTTACATCCTCTTCTGCCAGATTGTCAAACTCCATCTCAAGCTGTTCGACAATCTCATCGACAGGAGATGCCTGCTTTAGCGACATCTGCGAAGCACCGCCGTAACCCTGCGGCGGTAAGATATGCTGATCACGCCTGGCAAAATACTCATCTTGTATACATTTGGGCATCGGATTCATTGATGATACTAAGTGTGGCCCGCGTGCCATATCAAAATTCACAAATACGACACTACTGTACGGCAGTACAAAGAAGCATAATAAAAACATCAGTAAAGCGACTACATAATGAACATAAAACATATTATTTTGTACCATAAACGCCGCAGCAGCAGTAAGGATACCATTGATTACCCCGACAATCAACGTAAACAACAGAAAATTACCAAATAATTTTCCTTTTTTCTTCTTCGTAATATTACGCGACATCTTCATCGATTTCATCCCATGAGCTTTATATTTTATACGGAAAAATATTGAAAAATAATACATCATCATGTAGAAAAAGCAAAAAAACATAAAAACTACATAGAGGACAATCGTCACAACAAACTGCCATTCCGCCATAATGCTCACAACCTGTTCGAATGTCATGGTTGTCAGACTCGAAATATCAATCGCAGACGGCAACAGCACAATAAAAAGAAGTGCTGCAAAGATCGCCGTAATCAACAGGTAAAACAAACTTAACCAGATAGAAGTACCGATTAACGGAATACTTCGCTTAAAGGCATAGCCGATGATGCTGCCCATTGAACGTTTAATGCCTTTTATATGTGCTTCAGTAATTAAATATACACTCGTAAAAAATACATTCATCGCAATCGTACATAAAAAAACGTATAATAAAAGCGCACCGATGAGAAAAGGTAACACCGGCTGCAACAATGAAAACAGATAGGTCTGATCCGCCGCCGTTAAAGATAGCAGCATCTGCGGGTTGTCCACCAACTGCTCCGGTAAATAAGGTACGGCAACGACTGCAACAATGGCGGCACAAATCGCCGTGACAATCAACAATAATAAAATCCAGAATAAGAACGCAACGAATAACTTTCCAAATTTTTTCGTACCAACTTTTAAGGTCGTTGAAAAGTACTCGCCGAAAGGCAAGATTTTCTCCTGAAAGCCTGGCATAATAAACTTCCTCCTAAATTCAGCCTGTCTGTATTTTATTACTCGCTCCAATGTTTAGATATTTATATCATATAATAACAGAAAATAAGTTGTCAATCAAAAAAATAGAAAAAGGGCAACTTTATTGCTTTTATTCCATTATTGTAACAAATATCAAGGAAAAATGTTATAATAATAAAAAAATTGGAGAGTATTATGGCGGAAAACGTTTATACCGTTAATGAATTAAAAAAAGGTTTTTACAGTATTGAAGAAAATGGCGTACGAATGTTTTTAATTGAGGGCAATAAGCGCAGTATGCTTATCGACACAGGATACGGCAGCGGAGATTTAAAGGCAATTGTCGAAAGCATCACCTCTTTGCCTGTTTTCGTCTTGATGACACATCCGGACCGCGATCATATTGGATGCAATGAACAATTTGAGGAAATATGGATGCATCCGGCCGATTTTGCGATGTATTATGAAAAATGTCAATACTTACCAATCCCTGCGCCCGTCTGGGAAGGTACGTCAATCGATCTGGGAACTTACCAATTCGAAATCCTCTTTATTCCCGGCCATACGCCTGGCAGCATCGCTCTATTGGATCGTAAAAACAAACTGCTTATCCCCGGAGACAGCATTCAAAAGGGGCCGATCTATATGTTTAATCCCTGGCGCAATATGCACGCTTATATCGCCAGCCTTGACAAGCTGATCAGCCGGATTGATGAATTTGATCTGATCCTGCCCTCGCATAACCAAATGCCTTTTGAGAAAGAAAAAATTTATACGCTAAAAGCAGGTGCAGAGAAACTCCTCAATGGAGAATTAAAGGGTGAAGAAATCTCACTGCCGTATGACTGCAAACACTATTTTTATAAAGATATCAGCTTTTACTATTAAAACTTTGAACAACCACTTCATAATCGCCCATTACTTTGAATATCTATTCCGATAAAAAATCTACCTGTTTTCAATTAAAAATTCTCTCCCGTTTTCCCAGGAGAGAATTTTGCTCGATCTTCATTATTGTATAAATATTTATAAGGTTAAAACACTTTCGTCCGCTTCGATTATTTTTAAAATATTTTGCTGGTTCCCGGTATAAGCGTTAATATAGACGATGTACCACTCGTCATTTTCCGTATTGCCTTTAAACTCATAACACAACGCTTCTTTTGTCCCTTCAAGCGGAATTAAAGCAAGCCGCCTTGACGTGATATTTAATTTCTGATTCACTTTCTGCTCCGCTTCTGCCATCGTAACGCTTGCCGGCGCTATAGAGCGATCATAATGAGCCATAAAATATCCGCTCGCCTCATAGCCGACAATTTGGCCGTCATCCAGTGCTACCTGTACTTTAATCATATCCGGATAAAATAACGTTTCATCTTGCTCCAACACAAAATTAAACACCGTTTTATTGCCGTAAGTCTCATAGTAGGACGGCGTCATATCCTCAACGCCATTTTTTATGAGAAATTCTTCAGCAGCCTTTTGCGCTTTTTCAATTTCCATCGCCTGTTCCCCGATTTCCCGATTCGAAGTCATTTGAATCACGTGTCCGCCTTCTACGCTGATCTTAATGCTCAGATACTCGCCGCCCTCTTCGCTGCCATCGACTTCAAAAACGTAACAGGGAATCGTCCCTTCCGTTTGCCCGCCTTCCAGCAGCGCAGCGCTGTCACTGTTTAAGAACTTTGCCGCAATTGACTTTGCTTCTTCTTTGCTTATTTTTTCGCCTAATTCAGCTGCCGGGCCACGCTCACGAACGCCTTCCGAAAATGGTCCGTCGTAAATAAGCTTCGGATATTCCATACTTTCCTTATCAATATTGGTAAACGCTGAATCCGTTCCATATTCACCGCTGTCGTCATAGTAAAACTCGTCTTTTGAGTCCGTTCTGGCGAGGCTGATTTCACCGTTTCGCACTTTTTCCGACAACGATGTGATATTCATTTTCATCGTATAAACACCCTCACGCAAGGCGGAAAGATTGTCTAAATCCTCTTGCGTAATCCCTTCGCCATTATCAATTTTACTCGCCAGATAATAGGCGTAATCCCCTGTCTGATTCATGATCTCGCTGCTCTCCTTTAGAGATACATGGCTGATCGGCAGCCCATTGACCGACCCTACACCGATAATGCTGTAGCGCCACACATCGAGCAACACCGTCTTCATATAATTGTCCTCACTGGCCACCAGAGCTTTCGATAAAGAAGACTCCATATTTTTTAAAGCTTCCTGCAAATCGAGAAAACAATCCTCACAGCTGTTCTCATAAATAGATTTATACGTCATACTCTCCGTATTCTGCCCTACACCCCAAATACCTAAGATCAACACGGCGATCGAGAGGAGTACAATTGCAATATTTTTACCCATTTTGCCCTCCTTACAAACAGAATACGTGATTGCCAAACGTCGCGATGATCTCACGCGAACGAATCCATTGGTTTGTCGCCGTTACAGGATTGTAGTAATACAGCGCGCCCCCGGTAGGATCCCAGCCATTCATCGCATCTTTCGCCGCATTTAAAGCATTCTGATTCGGCGTTAGGTTAACCTGGCCGTCTGCAACCGCATCAAATGCTCCACGCTGATAGATCACACCGCTGATCGAGTTCGGAAACCCGCTGTCTTTCACACGGTTTAAAATCACCGCAGCTACCGCCACTTGCCCCGTGTATGGCTCTCCGCGCGCTTCCCCATAAATGCATCGCGCCAGTAAATAGACGTTATCGTCATAACTGCCGGAACTGCTGCCGGATGAGCCGCTGCCCGAATCGATCAGATCGTACAGCCCCATAGCCGTCAGCGTCTGGGTCCCACATTTGCCATCTACAGCCAGGCCGTTGGCACTTTGGAACCAGCGAACAGCCTGTTCAGTTTTATAGCCGAAAATGCCGTCTACATTGCCACCGTAATAACCCCAGTTTTTCAACTTGGTCTGCACTTGCCTCACCGCGCTGGCGCTCGAACCATAATAGACAACGCCCTGGGCTAAAACCGTCGTTACAAAACTTGTCGCCAATATTACTATCAACAAACAAGTCAGTAGAATTGTATAAGTCCTGTTTCTTCTCAAAATTCTCACCTCTGGAAATATTTTGAGTCAAATAAAAAAAAATATTCACAAAGTGAATATTTCGAAATATTATCTCCGGCAGATCTTTAGTTAAAAACGACTGCACTCATTACTGTCGACTTTACAGTAATCGCACGTTCTTACCCTTTTGTGCAAGACGATCATTACATCAGCTGAAAATAAAACACGTCGCATATATCCTGCGGCACCCTTTACGCCGTATATCATGTCACAAATTTTCCCGGCAATTTAATTTCAGCAAAATATTTACTATACAGGACATTTTATATTTACACAATCAATGCTTCAATCGAAAAGGCGCTCAGCCGCTGTCGGAATTACAACGACGTCCATCTGCTCCTCCGTACAGCACGTATAGGTATATTCTTTATACCGGCCGGAAGTAAAATATACCGGTGCGCACATCGTATCGATCTCCTTTAAACGGCACATCACACTGCCGGCCCGAAGCTTGATCAAGCTCTCTTTCCTCGTCCAAACTTCGGTAAAGGCACTTTCTTTATTTTTTGAAAGCAATATATATTGCTTTTCATCGTCAGAACAGAACCGCTCGATAAAGTTTTGTTTTGCCGGACGAACGGCCATTACATCACAGCCGCAAGGCACCGCTCCCACAACACAAGCCACCAGACACCCATCATGGCTGATATTAAACGCCATACCACCGTCCATATAAGGCTTACCTTTCTTCGTATAAGACAGCCGGATCTGATCGCGCGCCAGGCCGAATGTCTCCCGCAAGCCGTAAGCAAGCAGCAAGTAAGCGGCAATCGACGTGATGCGGCTTTGCCGGTCATAAAACTGCTCAATACGCTTTTGCCGCTCCGCCGGCAGACTCGGCAGACTTGCTTCAAACCGCCCGTCCGCCTCATCGACCTCGCACAGGTAAAGATTCATTCTCCCAGCATTGCCTCGACATATTCTTTCGGATCAAAAATACGCAAATCCTCCGCTTTCTCTCCCGTTCCGATATACCATACCGGCAAATCGTACTGCATCACGAGCGGAATCAGCACGCCGCCTTTCGAGGAGCTATCCAATTTGGACACCGCGATGCCATTCACATTACACGCACGCATAAAAGCATCCGTCTGGCTCAACACATTCAACCCGCTCGTCGCGTCCACAGTAATAAACGCGTAAAGATTCATTTCCTTTTTGCCTTTGTTGAGCACATTGTGCATCTTGCCCAGCTCCTGCATCAGATTTACCTTATTCTGCAGGCGCCCCGCCGTATCGACGATAAGCAAATCTACCTCTTTAGCCGTCGCTGAAACAACGGCATCAAAAGCTACGCTGGCCGGATCCGCGCCCATTTCACTGCGCACGATCGGCACATTGAACGATTCCGCCCAGCTTGCCAGTTGCTCCACCGCCGCCGCGCGAAACGTATCCGCGGCCGCCACCATAACTTTTTTACCTTCCTGAGAATATTTATAAGCCATCTTGCCAATCGTCGTCGTCTTGCCGGATCCGTTAACGCCCACAGCCATAATAATAGCGGGAAGCTCAAAATCCGGTCCGCTCGGCCGCTGCGAAAGTTTTTCAATCAGCGTCTCTTTTAAGATACCGACCAATTGATCCTTGCGCGTAACCTTGCGCGCTTCAACCTTTGCGCGCACCTCATCAGTTAAAATATCTGCACATTCGACGCCGACATCGCACAAAATCAGCGTCTCCATCAATTCTTCATAATCATCATCCGTAATGTCGGAACCTGAAAAAAAATTCTTCAGCCTGTTCATAAAAGAACGGTTCGTTTCCTTCAATGCGGATGAATAGCTTTTGCCTTCTGCCACTATATAGCCTCCTCAGTTTCTCTGTCCAATTTCAACGAAATGATCTGCGTGACGCCGTCGCTACCCATACTGGCGCCATAAATACAGTCGCAAATCTCCATCGTACGGCGCTTATGCGTAATAATAATGAATTGATTGCTCTTGCGCATTTCATCGATGTACTCCGTCAGGCGCACGACGTTGTTTTCATCCAGTGCGGCATCGATCTCATCAAGCACACAAAACGGCGCCGGCTTTATTTTCAATATTGCAAACAACAGGGCGATCGCCGTTAAGGCTTTTTCACCACCGGACAGCATATTCATATTTTTCAATTTCTTACCGGGCGGCTGCGCCGAAATCACGATCCCCGTCGACATCAAATCCTCTTCGTCTTCAATACCAATCTCTGCCGTTCCGCCGCGGAACAGCTTTTTAAATGCAACGTCAAATTCCTGCTGAATAAGCCCGAAGCGCGCTTTAAACTGCTCGGCCATACTCTTTTCAATGTCTTCGATAATCGATTCGATATCGGCTTTGGCCGCTATCAGGTCATCGCGCTGAGCAATCAGAAATTCATAGCGTTGGCTTACCTCTTCGTATTCCTCAAGCGCCCCGACGTTGATATTGCCAAGAGACGTAATCTTCTGCTTCAACTCATCACGCTCCGCAGCGTACAACTCAACATTTTCGATCGGACGCTTATATTGGCCGGCTTCTTCCGCCGTAATCTGATATTGTTCCAGCATTGCCTGCTGCAAGTGTTCCATTTTTATCTGTGCATTGTTGATTTTGATCAGCAATCGATTCAAATCATCGTTGATATCATTTTTCTCTTTACTCAGCGTTACGACATCGCGATTCGCCTTATCATAAAGTTCACTTTTCTCTGCCTTGGCCCGCGTCAATTCCTCATACGATTGCTTTAAAGCATCCCGGCGCCGCTCGTAGTCAGCATTATGCACTTCCTCTGTCGATAACAGCTGCTTTAGTTCGATCATTCGCGCATTTAACTGCGCTACCTTTTCCGCGCTTTCTTCCCGGCGGTGCGTCAGGGCCGATATTTCCTGCGCATATTTCATTGCCTGTCCGGCAATATTTATTTTCTTTTCATCGAGTGTCGCCGCTTTTAAACGCAGTTCATTGAGCTGTTCTTCCTCGGCACGGCAGGCCGACTTTATCTCCTCAACATCCCGATTACCTTCAAGCTGCTCTTCTAAAAATCTTTTTTGTTCAATGGTTTGTGCCCGTTTATCGCCAAGCTCCTCAAGTTGTTCTTGCAAGCTCTTAAGTTGTTGAGCGCAGTTTCGCACACCTGCATCAGAGGCGGCCAACGCCACGTTTTTCTCCGCGATAGATGCACGCAGACTATCGAGCTCTTGCTTACTCTCTTCTAACTCTCCTTTCAGCCCACCGTTGAGCTGTATCTTTTCCTCATAAGTCTTCCTGGATACTTCAATCGCGCGCTCAAGTTCATCGATGCGGCGCTTGCGCATCATCGGCGCAGGGTTGTCTGATTTCGCCTCCCCGCCGACAATGCTTCCGCCGGGCATAAAAACCTCACCACCAAGAGTCACGATTTTAAATCGGTTTTTCGTATGTTTTGACAATGCTTCCGCACGGCGCATATCCTCAACAAACAACACGCGCCCTAAAATATTCTTCATAATGTCGGCGTACTTCGCTTCACAGCGTATGACACTTGCCGCGATGGTAAACTGCTCACCGCCAAGCAATTGTCTTTCCTGTTCGCTCAATGAGGACGGCCTGATCGCCGTAATCGGCATAAATGTAACGCGCCCCCACCTGTTTTTCTTCAACAATCGGATACATTCTGCAGCCGCCTTTTCGTCATCGACTACGACATATTTAAACGCCCCGCCCAAAGCCGCTTCCACGGCCTTTAAATATCTCTCTTCTACGCGCAGCAGTTCAGCGACCGTACCGCATACCCCATTTATTTCCCGCCCCTCTTTCGCCGCCCTTAAAATACGCTTGACCGCGTAACCATACCCCTGCATATCCTCTTCATTGGCCTTTAACATCGACAGCTGCGCTTGTGCAACTTTGATGTGCTGTAACGCATCGTTTATTTCTACCTGCGCCGCCTCATAATCCGCACGCCTCGCCAATGCGTTTTGCTCATACGTTTCATACTGTACGCCTTTTTCTTTTATCAATTCATCAAGTTGTTGCCGTTCAAGCGTATACTTCTCAGCCTCTTTCTGTACCTTTGCCAGAGACTCTGTCAATTGCGCAACCTCCCCTTCAATCGTCTCTATCTTGAAAAGGAGGTTCCTATATTCACTCTCTCCATTAAGCAGCAATTCCTGACGCCGTTGATACTCTTTAACGACTTCTTCCTGCTGCACGATACGCTGCTGCAGCTGCTCCGCTTCCTGCAGGATCACACCACACTGCTCGTCGTATTCCGCCTTTTGCTGCTGCCGGCTCAAGAGCTGTTCGGCTATGTAGACATCTGCATGTTGCCTCTCTTCAATGCCAGCGTTAATGCGCGCCAATTCCAGACGGCTTTCCTCGCGCTGATGCTGCGCACTGTTCATCGCATCCGAGAGCGCATACAACGCGTTATTGATCTCATTGATCCGCGCATCGTATGCGCCAACCTCATCTTTATATTCATAATATCTTTTTTCTGCTTCTTCAAAACGCGCCTGAAGCGCAGCGGCGTCTTTTTCAATAATCTCTTTATCGCCAAGTGCTTTTGATATTTCCACACCGTATTTTTCCGTCTGATGTGCAAACAGGTTCAGCTCGCGCTCTTTAAGCTGCTCACTTAAATCGAGATACTTTTTCGCCTTCTCCACCTGCCGCTTAAGCGGCCCGATGCGTCGCTCAAGTTCGGCGACAATGTCTTCAACGCGGTCCAGATTCTCTTGTGTCCGGCCAAGCTTATTTTGCGCCTCATTCTTCTTCGCTTTATATTTGACAATACCGACGGCTTCCTCGATAAAAAGACGCTTTTGCTGCGCGCTGCCTTCAATTAAATCCTGTACCTGACCTTGTCCAATTACGGAATAGCCTTCTTTGCCAAGACCGGTATCCATAAACAGCTGTTGCACGTCTTTTAGCCGGCACTGCGTCTTGTTGATGTAATAACGGCTCTCGCCCGAACGATACAACCGACGCGAAATGCTGACTTCTTCGTAATCCACAGGCAATATACGCGATGAGTTATCCAATAGAAGGCTCACCTGAGCATAACCCAACGGCCGCTTTTCCATCGTTCCGTTGAAGATTACGTCCTCCATTTTCTCGCCGCGCAATTGCCTGGCGCGCTGCTCACCCAAAACCCACTTGATTGCGTCCGATACATTGCTTTTCCCGCTCCCGTTCGGCCCGACTACCCCAGTAATATTTCCATCAAAATCAATAGTGGTTTTTTTTGCAAAAGATTTAAACCCTATGATTTCCAGTTGCTTTAAATACATAGTCTACCCTTCCAGGTTGATTTAGCCAAAAGATGCTTAATATTTGTATTATATCATATTTTTACTAAAACCCAAAGCGCACTTTGCTGCTCTTATGTCTTAATACCGAGTTTTTCCAGGGCCTGTTTCGCCGCCGCCTTTTCAGCTTCTTTCTTGCTCAAAGCCTGCCCACAGGCAATCTTTTCTCCGTCGATTATCAACTCCACCGAAAAAATATGGTTGTGCGGCTTGCCCTGCATTTCCGTCACGACATACTCCGGCAACGGCAATTGCTTTTTCTGTGTATATTCCTGTAAAATAGATTTATAATTGATAAAAATATCCCTTTTATCGACTTCATGAAACTCTCCGTCAAAAATTCGGGCAATTACATCGAAAGCAGCATCATATCCGCCATCAAGATATACAGCACCCATCGCCGCTTCAAAACAATCGGCAAGGTTGCTTTTGCGCTTTCGTCCGCCGGTCGCCTCTTCGCCATAATTTAACCGGATATATTGATCCAGCTTTATTTCACAGGCTTTCTTCGCAAACATTTGTTCATTCACCAGTGCGCTGCGCATTCGTGTGAGCTTCCCCTCATCGTCGTTGTACTTACGATACAGCAAGTCCGTAATGACGAGTTCCAGCACTGCATCGCCTAAAAATTCCAGGCGTTGGTTGTCCTCTTTATACGTTCCCTTCGCATTGCACGAAGGATGCGTCAAAGCAGTCGTCAATATCTTCTGATCTCGAAATGTATAACCAATTTTTAAATAAATTTCGCGATAATCGTGCATACAATTGTTCCCCATTAAAAAAATAAAAGCCTGAAAAGGCTATTATTTTTTATTTCTTGCTCTCGAGATATTCAATAATATCTCCGATCGTTTTTATATTTTTAATGTCCTCTTCGTCGATCTCAATACTGAATTCATCTTCAAATGCCAAAACTAGCTCCAATAAGTCAATAGAATCCGCGTCTAAATCATCAACAAATGATGTGCTTTCAGAAATCAAGTTTTCATCCACTTCAAACTGAGCTGAAATAATCTTCTTTACCTTTTCGACAAACATCTTAATTCCCCCTCGCTAATAATTAACACTGATGTTTACACATGTATAGTTTTATAATATCTCACGATTTTTTTCAATCATTTTTTCCTTAATTTTTTCTAAAATTTTACTTTGGGCGAAATCATTCGCCGCCAATAACGCATTTTTAAAAGCTTCTTTGTCGCTGCTGCCATGTGCCTTAAAAATACCCGCATTCACACCCAGCAACGGCATCCCTCCATAATTACGGTAATCATACTTCGTCGCTACGCCCTTTAAAGGCTGCTTGATCAACGCACCTGCTATTTTATATGGCAGGCCTTTTAACAATATGTCTTTAATCTCTCGAAACAGCGTTTCCGCCGTACCTTCAATCGTTTTTAACACGAGATTGCCGCTGAAGCCATCCGCGACGATCACGTCGCAGTTACCGCTGAAGAAATCTCTGCTTTCAATATTGCCGACGAAATTGACATCCGCTATTTTCAACAGCTCATGCGCCTGCTGTACCATCGGGCTGCCTTTTTTCTCTTCCGTTCCAATATTTAACAATCCTACCTTTGGATACGCCATATGAAACATGTTCTCCATATAAACGCTTCCCATCATTGCAAATTGTTCCAAATATTCCGCTTTGCATTCGGCATTTGCTCCGCCGTCAAGCAGAATAGTCATCGTACCTTTTTCATTTGGCAGCACAATACCAATTGCCGGCCGTTTAATCCCTTTAATTCTGCCGGGACCAACAAAAGCACCCGCCAAAAGCGCACCCGTGCTTCCCGCCGAGACAAACACACTCGAGTGATCCTCTTTTAAAAGCTGCATCGCCACGGCGACCGAGGAATCTTTTTTGCGCCGAACCGCCGTAGCCGGATCGTCGTCATTCGTAATAACCTCACTCGCGTGAACGATATCAAAACGCTCTCGATTCAGCTTATACGTTTCAATATATTTTTCAATAGTCGACGTTTCTCCGACCAGCGTTATTTCTTCATTTAAAATTTCCGAAGCCAACGCCGTACCCAAAATAATTTGTTCCGGCGCATTATCGCCGCCCATCGCATCTACGATCAGTTTCATCGTACACCTCCCTTTTCTGCGAATATATAAAACAATGACAGAGAATGCGGTTGCTTTTCTCTGTCGTTTAAGTTCATTCTGAAATTGTAATCACTTCTACATCTTTGTATGTGCCACATTTTAAGCATACTCTATGAGGAAGTTTCATCTCGCCGCATTTCGGGCAAACGCTTAATGCAGGCGTTTCCAAACGATAATTTTTCGCTCTGCGTTGCTTTTTTCTTGCCTTACTCGTCCTGCTCTTCGGTACTGCCATTACTACACCTCCTTATCTGCTTTCTCAAGTAGCTCCTTCAATTTGTCAAAGTGAGGATTTCCTTCAAAGATGATTTCGTCTTCCCACTCTTCCGTAAACCCTTTGTATACGAGCCCTTCACATGTACTTTCACACAGCTTCTTCATCGGGATTTTTAAAATAATCGCTTCCCGGGCAAGCTGCATGCTGTTAAAAATTCCCGAAGGATGCATCGTCGCCAGCTGCTCTATCGTAAATTTTTCTTTACTTACCAATTTGTCTTCGTATTCAAACTCCGACAAACAACGCGAACAGACCATCCTCAGCCGGTATTCAATGATTAAATGAACATGAACGATCTGCTGTTCATACCAGGCCTTTGTGTGCAGTCTGATCGGGCTCAATGCCTGCGCATCTTCATAGATGGCAAATCCGTTTAACTCTTCCTGCGCCTCAAAACGCTCTAACGCATTTTTTACCAGCAAGGCAATATCAATCTTCATTTCAAACATCTGCCTTTCAAACTGCACACAATATTATATTCATATCAAGTTTTAAAGTCAAGCGATAAAATTATTTTGCTTCAACTATTTCCTTCGTATCGCGTGCAATCATTAATTCTTCATTTGTCGGAACGAGCAACACGGCTACTTTCGCATCATCCGTGCTGATGACCAGCTCTTTGCCGCGCGTCTCATTTTTCTTTTCATCAAGCTTGATCCCCATAAATTCAAGCCCGTTTACACAAGCTTTTCTGATCGTCGCCGAGTTCTCGCCGATACCCGCTGTAAAGACAACCGCATCCACGCCGCCCATCGCCGCCGCATACTGGCCAATCGTATAGCGCACGCGGTAGCAGAAAATTTCAAGTGCCAAGGCCGCACGCTTATTACCGCTATTCGCTGCCGCTTCGATGTCTCTGAAATCACTGCCGACGCCGGAAATTCCCAGCACGCCGGACTTCTTATTCATCACGCCATCGACTTCTTTTGCACTTAAGCCCTCGTTTTGCATCAAAAACGTCACGATTGCCGGGTCGATCGTGCCACAGCGCGTTCCCATCGCCAAGCCATCCAATGGCGTAAAGCCCATCGATGTCTCGACACTCTTGCCGCCGTCAACTGCCGCAATCGATGCGCCGTTGCCCAGATGACACGTAATGATTTTCAAATCCTTCATATCTTTTCCGAGCATTTCCGCTGCTTTCTGTGATACAAAACGGTGGCTTGTACCGTGGAAGCCATATTTTCTCAAGCTGTACTTTTCATAGTATTCGTACGGGAGCGGATAGATATACGCATAATCCGGCATCGTCTGATGAAAAGCCGTATCAAATACGCCGACTGTCGGCACATCCGGCAGAATCGCTCTGCAGGCTTCAATTCCCATCAAGTTCGGCGGATTGTGCAGCGGAGCGAGCGGAATACATTCTTCCAGCGCTGCGACGACTTCATCCGTCAACATAACGGAAGAAGCAAACTTTTCACCCGCATGCACGACGCGGTGGCCTACCGCCGTAATTTCGCTCATATCGCTGATCACACCGCAAACGGGATCGATAAGTGCTCCCATTAAAATTTTCAATGCATCTTTATGATCCTTCATCGGTTGATTAAAAACTTTTTCTTCCTTGCCCTGTGGTTTGTGCGTCAAGACGGAGCCTTCAAGGCCAATCCGTTCAGCCAGCCCTTTTGCCAGAACCGATTCGTCTTTCATATCGAACAGCTGGTATTTTAATGACGAACTCCCACAGTTAATAACCAAGATATTCATTTTTGCATATCCTCCCTGTTTGTAAATTATTTTATTCGGGCATGTCAATTACATCATTTAATTATACTGGATTTATCTGTCTTTTTCAAGCCATAACAGATGAATATCTTTTGTTTTTCAATATGTTTTCCACTATAATATAAAGTAATGATTAATAAAGGGGCGCAGTCGAATGAAAAGTGTCGGCATCATCGCAGAATACAATCCGTTTCATTACGGCCATCAATACCATCTTACCAAGACACGAGAGCAAAGCGGTGCGGACGCTGTCGTCGTCGTTATGAGCGGAGACTTTACACAGCGCGGTGAAGTCGCGCTTTACGATAAGTACCGACGCGCCCAGGCGGCAGTCTTATTTGGCGCAGACGTCGTCGTCATGCTGCCGTTTGCCTACAGCTGCCAGACAGCGGAGCTTTTCGCCTTTGGCGGCGTCTCCACATTGGCTGCACTAAAAGCAGAAGCGATCTCCTTCGGTTGTGAAGATAACGACATCGCCTTACTTAAAAAAGCCGCTCACCTGTTGGCATATCCATCGGACGAAATGGAAGAATCGCTTCGCAATCACCTCACACAAGGGCGCTCTTACGCAAAAGCCCGCCAACTCGCTCTGGCCGCATTATGCACCGATTGCGCTGCACTTTTAGATAAACCGAATAATATTTTAGCCGTCGAATACTTAAAACAAATCGCACTTCATCATTACCCGATGTCCGCGATCGCCGTAACGCGTGAAGGCGCCACTCACGACAGTCCGTCTTACCAAGGCAACATTGCTTCAGCCTCCTCCATCCGCTCGCTCATCTGCGCCGGCGAAGACGCTTCTTCCTTTCTGCCGCATTCGTTCACGCAATTGCCGCACAATGAAATAAAGCACTACCGGGATATCCTCTATCAGAACCTGCTGCTCAGCGATGCGAACAAATTACGCCGTTATCCCGAAATCTCCGGCGGGCTTGAATATCGAATGCTTAAAACATTTGATGATTACTTGCCATTAGAGCAATATATCGCTCAGGTATCGAATAAACACCACACCAAAAGCCGTATTCGCCGAAGTCTGTGTCATTTGCTGACCGACTTTACACTTTCATTCAAAGAGATTAAATCCAGCCCGGTTCCTTACCTGCGCCTGCTCGCCTTTAATGAAACGGGGCGTGCCTACTTAAACCAACTCCAGCCCGACCCGCCCGTCATCTCAAACCTTGCAGATGCGATGAAAAAAACACACGGATACGCAAAAACCATTTTGACGTACGATATTTTAGCTTCAAACCTCTATCAATTGGCTGTCGAAGAAAAAAAGAACACCGATTATTTCCGCACACCGATTTATTGCTGACAACCCCTCATTTATCCAATCAGCCAGGCATACAAATTAAAAAAACGTATCGAGGCTGCTTGTATGAAAAAAAATATCTTCTTTGGTATTTGTTTTGCCGTCCTATTGTTTTGCTGTTTTTATTATCCGGTGGAATCTTATGAACTTATAGAATATTCCTTTATGCTGTGGCTGAAAAAGCTGGCACCGTTTTTGTTTCCTTTTCTGATTTTAACAAATGTCATTATGCAAAGCGGCCTGCTAAAGCTGCTCGCACCACTGTTTTATCCCCTGGCCAGGCTATACCGCACGTCACCGTCAGCCATCTTCGCCGTACTATGCGGCTGCCTCGGCGGACAGCCTACAGGCGTTAAAACCGTCTCACAAATGGTGATTGCCGGAGAAATCAGCGCCGAAGAAGCACAAAACATCTCTGCGTTTTGTTCGATGTCTTCTCCGTCCTTTATCCTTACCAGCGTGGGCCTCCTGCTCTATCAGGATGCCCGCGTCGGCACAGTACTGCTGCTGTCGTCCGTTTTGTCCGTCCTGTTTACCGGCCTGTTCTTTCGCCGTCCAAAGGGCCGCACACCACTGCCGGCCGTATCAAAACCAAAGCCGGCCGGCATTCTGAACATCCTCATTTCCGCAATTACCAACAGCACCTACACCGTCATTCTCGTCGGCAGCTATATCATCTTTTTCGGCTTTGCCGCCGGCATTTTAAATCGCCTTGGCATTTTCAGCGCGATCGCTCAGCTGATCATCCGCCTCGGCATCAACGTACAGCCCGAAGCCGTCACAGGGTTTTTATGGGGTGCCATTGAAATCACCGGCGGTGCAGACCAAATCAGTGCGCTTGCCCTTAATCTGCCTGCCCGATTAATCTTAACCTCCATCATCATCAACTGGGGCGGCCTTTCCGTCCACGCTCAAAGTACAACTTTTCTGTCGGAAGCCGGACTTTCAGCCAATCATTACCTGCGCGGTAAATTGATCCAGCCTTTTATCGCCGGCATTGCGACAGGGGTTTTATGTTTGTGGATGTTGTAAATGACTTTCAATCAAAAGTTCATTAAGAAAGCAATTGTACTTTGTTTCCTCCCTCTCACAATGTCGAAAGATCACACACTCAAAACCAACTATCGAAAATCAGACATGTAACCGCCAACATGACTGTCATTACACCCTTTAAAGGACATCTAACAAAACTTAATCTAAAAAGTTCAGAGACATCCTCCAACCTATACTGCAAATTTAAAATAAAAACCAACGGCACTTTATTTTTTCACTGTAAAAAAACACAAAAAAAGAACTCCATATCTTTTAAAATCAAGTTCTTTTTATTGATGTAATGTTACGTCTATTTCACTTTTTATCCGCCAGCTCTTTTGCAAGCCCTGCAATATTGGAAAGGGATTTTTCATCCAGCTGCTTTAAATCCTTAATAAGCTCCTTCAATTTCTCCGGATCGCTGTTTCCTTCGTCAAAGAATTCCATTGGTGTAATTTCAAAATATTCACAAATATAGAGAAACACTGTCATAGACGGCAACGACTTTTTATTTTCAATGGTATTAATATAACTTTCACTCTGCCCCAACGAGAGACTCATATCCCGCGCCGACACGCCTTTTTTTATCCTCAGCTGTGCAATACGTTCCTGAATAAAATTTTCGTCCATTTTTTATCACACCCTCTGCATAGAATTGTATCCTATACGCGGGCATTATTATAATGATTTAATTTTATATTTTTGTTGACTTATATGATTTGATTCTATATTATTAAAAATTGAAATGTTTATTTGATGCGAGGGAATCAAAATATGAAATCGTGTTGTGTTACAGGCCATCGGGATATAGCGGTCGATAAAATCAGTTTGGTCGAAAGAAAATTACGAAAAGAAATCATCACAGCAATAAGCGATGGCTATACGGACTTTTTCTCTGGCTTTGCGCCCGGTGTAGATATTCTTTTCGGCAAGCTCGTCGTTGAACTGCAAAAGAAACACCCGAAAATTACCTTAAACGCCGCGCTGCCCTATCCAACCTGGATGAAATACCGGCGTATGGAAGAGCAAAAATTACTTACCCATTGCGTCAGCATCGGCGTACATAGTCCAAAATACAATCCAAACTGCTTTCTCGTTCGCAATCACTTTATGATAAACTCATGCGAGCGCCTGATCGCAGTATACGACGGACGCACCAAAGGCGGCACCGTCAACACGATGCGTTATGCCGCTGCGCTAAAACGCGACATCAGAAACATTAACATCTAGCAATATAAACATTTTTCCATACTAAAATAAAAAGAGATACTGCCTTTAAGACAATATCCCATTTATTGATCCATCTTCATTTTACAATCAAGCGGCGGCCGCCCTTTAACTGTTCTTCCGTTTGATCGATTTTAATTGGCTGCGGTTTTCTTCCAA
>CALGIV010000224.1 GCA_937914785.1 uncultured Eubacteriaceae bacterium
CTTTATGATTCGCCAGTTCCAACAGGCCGAAGATGCCGGCTGCATCGCTGTCTGTACCGATATCGACGGCGCAGGGCTCGCACTCGTCCAAGGGCAGGATAACCCCGTCGGCCCCAAATCCGTCAAGGAGCTTTCCCAAGTCATCAACAGCGTAAAGATTCCCGTGCTGATCAAGGGCATTATGACACCGCAAGCGGCACGGAAGTGTATCGACGCCGGCGCTTACGGCATCGTCATCTCCACACACGGCGGCCGCGTACAGGACCAGACTCCGGCGCCCGTCGAGATGCTTGAAGCCATTGCTGACGTTGCCAAAGGCAAAATCAAAATCCTGATTGACGGCGCCATCCGCACAGGCGTCGACATCTTCAAGGTCATCGGTCTCGGCGCCGACGGCGCGCTCATCGGTCGGCCTTATCCCATCGCAGCTTACGGCGGCGGGCAGGAAGGTATCGAATTCTACAACAAAATGATCGGCGCACAATTCCGCGAAGCGATGATGATGACCGGCGCAGCACGAATTGCCGACATCGATAAAAACAAACTTTTCATTTCGAAATAATTTTAATCTGAAAAGGCGCAGGCAACTGACTGCGCCTTTTCAAAAAGCATTATGGGATTATGCTTATAATATACGCCTGCTTCATCATTTTTTCGCAATGACGACATATAATTATAAAATTTTTTCTTTTTCTCTGTAAATGTACAATTTCAAGCATAAACATCGTGATTGTTTTTCTTACAGCAACAATTAAAAACATATGCCAATAATATTATTTTCTTTCCATATGCTCTTTTTTTAAGCATCGCGCATTCTGTTGACCTTTTCAAATTGAAAATGCTATAATCAATACATCATTATATGCCTAAAAGAGCTGACAGTAAATGAAAGGAGGTCTTATGGATTTTTCAAACGAACAAAACAACGCCAACACATCGGTAAATGAGCCACCGACAACTTTGATGCACAGTAAAAAAGACTTTAAAGCTGCGCTGAAAGATGCGATTCCGATGATGATTCAAGTATCCTTTTCCGCATTGAGCTTCGGCATCCTCGCCAGTCAGGCAGGGCTGACCTGGCTGGAAAGCTTTCTGATGTCCGCGCTGGTTTATGCCGGCTCTTCTCAATTTACAGCCGTCGGGATGATGAGCCTCGGCGCAATCGCCTATGGCCCTATTCTTTTAACGACGCTGCTGGTAAACCTGCGGCATATTCTCTACGGTACTTCTCTCTCGCCATATATGAAACCCTTGAGCCTCAGCAGACAGGCTATTCTCGCTTTCGGCTTGTCGGATGTAGCTTATGCGCTGTCGATCAATCAATTTATGACGAAAGAAAAGCCAAGCTATTCCTACCAATTTGGTTCAACCGTGGCCATCTATGTCGCGTGGATTGTCGCCACTGGCATCGGCGCCGCACTGGGCGGCCTGATCAAAAACCCCGCCGTATGGGGGATCGATTTTATTATGCCCGCCTGCTTTATCACGCTCGTCATCCCGATGCTGAAAGGCTGGCGCGAACTGTCCGTCTGCCTGCTCGCAGGGGTGCTTTCCATCATCTTTATGCAAATACTGCCCGACAAATGGTATATCATCGTCGCAACCCTCGTTGCAACAATCATCGGAGGGGGGATTGATTTCTTATGCGAAGCGAAGTCTTCCTCATGATTTTAGGGATGGCTGCCATCACGTATGTCCTGCGCTTTGCCCCGCTCGTCGCACTGCGCCGTATTACATTTCCCGAGCGCTTTACAAAGACGCTGCGCTTTATTCCGATCGCCGTGCTCAGTACCCTGATCGTTCCGGCGATTTTAATGCCTCAAGGCAGCCTTCATCTCTCCTACGACAACAGTTATTTAATCGCCGCCATCGTAACAGTCATCGTCGCGTATAAAACTAAAAAGATGATCTTTGCCATTCTGGCCGGTATCCTTGTTATCTTTCTGTTGCGCCTGATCTTTGGCTTTATTTGATCAATGAAGTACTTCACATTCAACCGCCGCAAGGCGGTTTTTATTTCACCTTATATCAAAAACCACTACATTCTTACTTTAAAGGCCCATCCTTTTCCCCACCCACCCCCTTACTTTACGCTATGTTCGGCATCATTTCTATCAAAGCCTTACGCAACCCTGTCATAACGCTTTCAAACGGGCATTTACCCATATTGGCAAAAGTTTTTGCTCATTATTCAAAAAGTATTCTTTTTTATTAAAGAATAAAACACTTTCCATAAACCACAACTTCCTGCTTATTTTGCAGCTTTTACGCTATATATCTTCTGTTAATTAATACATCCGTTTTATTTTGTATCAATGCGCTAAAACTTCAAATAGCATACCGATCAAATTTACTTACAATGATTTACGTACGTTTAAAACTTTCATTATGATCATATAACCGTAATAAAAATTTAAGCGATCAGATTCTTTGCACTTTCTAAATATTCCTTTAAGGGCATACTCAAAATGTAAGTGTTATTAGCTGAATATTTGTTTCTTTCGAATGTGAGGTTTTAAAGTTATTATGATA
>CALGIV010000225.1 GCA_937914785.1 uncultured Eubacteriaceae bacterium
ATTTCGATCTATATATCGATACGAGGAATATTGCACCGCCGCAGAAGAAGATCGTCAAAGAGACGATTCCGTATAAAAACGGCGCGTATGACTTCAGCTATATCGGCGGTGAAGCATTTTATGAAGAGACAACCCTGACGTACACCTTTGACGTCGTGGGGGAAGATATTGAACAGATGCAGCAGAATAAAGACCGGTTTGTCGATTGGCTCTACAGCATCCAGCAGACGAAAATCTACGACGACTATATGCCCGGCTACTACTATGAGGGCAGTATCGACAGCATCGGCTGGAGCGAAGACGGCGCGCAGGGACAGCTGACGGCCACGTTTAGTGTGTATCCGTACCGCCTGGCGGAAGAGCCGACGGTCGGCATATTTACCATTGAAGGCGAAGGCATCGTGCAGATCGAAAACACCGGATCACACAAGGTGATTCCGACCTTGGATGCAGATGGACAGTATACAGTCGTTAAAGGCGCGCGCAGCGCTTCGTACGGTGCGGGCGGCGTCAGTCCGGCCTGGCTGGCGCTTGAGCGGGGACTGAATGAATGGGTCGTGCAGGGAGACATCGAACTTGTCGTCTCTTACCGGAAGGAGGTATTGTAGATGTATGTCGTACAGATACAGAATGGTGATAATTATTTAACAATCTATGAAACCGGCACGGCAGGCAAAAACAGAGCTTTAAAGTCAGCGAGTATCGTTAAAGGAATCAATACCATTGATTCCTTTAATTTTACCATTTTGCCGGATAATGACGGGTTTTACCAGTTGGTTCCGATGTCGACGAAGGTGGTGGTGTATAACACACAGCGTGGGAAAGTAGAGTTTGCCGGCCGCGTGCTCACAACGACGCCGGAGATGGATACTTCCGGTTTGTTGTCAAAATCAGTTGTCTGTGAGAGCAGGCTGGGCTACCTCTGCGACAGCATCCAGCCGTATACGGCCAAAGAGGCGTACGTGTTGGAAGACTATCTGGCGCTCCTTCTACAAAACCACAATGCCATCGTGGAAGAGGATAAGTGCATCCAACCTGGCACGGTTGCGCTCGGTGAAGAAGAAATAGTCATTACGCGCGAACTCAACTATAAGAATACATGGCAGGAGCTCACATTGCTGATCGGTGAAATTGGCGGTGAAGTGTGCATGCGCGAAGAAAAAGAGGAAGGGCAGCCGGTTCTTTATCTGGATTATGTCAAAAGGTTTGGCACGCAGCGCACAACGACGATTGAACTTGGCAAAAATTTAAAATCTATCCGCGAAGAGGACGATATTTCGAATATTATTACGCGGCTGATTCCGCTGGGCGCAAAGGTGGAGGGCAATGAACGCCTGACGATTGCGCAGCGGACGGGCAAACCTTATGTAGACAGTGGCCTGATTGATACGTACGGTGTTGTCGTCGGCGTACAGATTTGGGACGAGATCGATTCGGAGCGCGCGCTGGAAGAAAAAGCGTTGAACTGGCTGAATGAAAATAACCGCATTTTACGTAAATGCAACGTCTCAGCGCTCGATTTATCTCTGCTGGGGCTGGATTATGACGATTTTGAGGTTTATGATACGTATCCGGTCGAGCATGAGCTGTTGAATATCAGTAATATGCTGCGCGTCATTAAAAAGACGATGAATCTTTTAACGCCGCAGGCGTCCGGCCTGGAGTTTGGCGAACGCTGGGTGCTGCAAAGCGATTTGGAGCTTCGAAGCGCAAAGAAAGCGGACGAAGCATATGGAATGGCCGCCGATGTGCGGGACAGGTTCAGCGAAAAGATTACGGAGCTGGATAATAAGGTATTGACGCAGTATTCGGAAATTATGCAAGACAGTGAAGGTATCGTAACGCGGGTTGTAGCGGGGTATATGGATGCGTTGGAAGAAGAAATCGACCGTATGCGAGGGGATTTCAGTACAGAGATAACGCAAACAGCAAGAAGTATTCGGTTTGATTTTGAAGAAATGCTCGACGATACACAAAGGCAATTGAATGAAGACATTGCCAACATACATAAATATATTCAGTTTGAAGACGGCGATATTATCCTTGGTGAAGCAGGCAGCCCTTATCAATGCAGAATTACAAATCAGAAGATATCCTTTTTATTTAACGGAAACGAGGTATCGTTTTTTTCCGGCGATGATATGTTTATCAAACATGGCAACGTTGTTAACGAGCTGTCGTTTGGCAGGATGCAAGCCGATGCCGAGATGGATGTATATCAAGATTATTGGAGACAAGGCGTAGATGCACAGGGTGGTTTTTACCTGCGGTATATGCGTACGTCGTAAAAAAGAGGTGAGAAAATGGCAAGTAATAAAGTAGCAATACAGGGGGGCAGCTCCTCTTCCTATATTTTCTATATCGACTGGAGCAGCACGGCAGACGTTGCGAACAACCGCTCGACGGTAACGGCGCGGCTGACGTGTAAGAAGAATCAGGAGAACAGCCAGACATACAACAGCAGTATTAAAGGCGCTTACGTGAAAATAAATGGTTCCGGCAGCGCGCAGACGGTTGCCTGGGATATGCGCGGTGCCAGTGTCGGCACAGAGCGCACTCTGATAACAAACACGGTGACGGTAAATCACAATGCGGACGGTACGAAATCCATTCCAATCACGGCATACCTGCCGACGGATACGACGGTTGGCGGGACGGTATCGGGCAGTACGACGGCGGCTTTAGACAGGATCCCACGCGCGACAACGCCGACAGTATCGGCTAAAACTGTTGAAATGGGCTCAGCAGTTACCATTAATCTGCAGCGTGCTTCCAGCAGCTTTACGCATACGATCAGATATAGTTTTGGAGACCTGTCTGGTCAAACATCCGGTTTGGCGGCGTCCTCCGGCGTCGGCACATCGACAACCTTTACCCCGCCGGTAAGTCTGGCCGGTCAAATCAAAAATACGACGAGCGGTACTTGTACGATTACCGTTACAACATACAGCGGCAGTACAGTGGTTGGAAAAGCAGAGATTGTTAAATTGGAATTAATCGTTCCATCATCTGTAAAGCCAACCATTTCGACGATTAACATCTCGGAAGGAGCCGGCAGTCCGCCGAATATTGCCGGGCAATTTGGGCGGTTTATTCAATCGAAGTCCAAGCTGAAGGTAGCGACAACTGCAGCGGGTATTTATGGCTCCGATATTAAAAGCTATACTGTGACGGTGGATGGGACGACGTATAATGGGCAGACGATTACATCAAACGCTATGATGACTTCCGGCAACAGGACGGTCAGCGTTACTGTAACAGACAATCGAAACAGAACGGCAACGTCCAGCCGAACGGTAGCTGTCACAGCGTATAAGCCGCCTGTAATCGAGGAACTTACAGCAGCACGCTGCAGAGATGCGGCGGGAACGTATGAAGATTCAGACGGTACGTATGTTAGAGTAAAGGTAAAAGGCGAAATCGCAAACATCCCCAATAATCCGAAAAAATTTGTATTGAAATATAAAAAGCAAAGCGAATCGGCATGGCAAACGCAAGTGCTGGCGGAAGCTTTTACGTATAATAATACGGTGGTAGTTTCAAGTATCAATGCGATGTCGACGTATGATTTTGCCGTGGAAGCGACGGACTTTTTTAGTGACGTAGATAATCCTGTTACACGCTCGATAACTATACCGACAGCGCAATATACATATCACGCCAGAAGCGGCGGCAAAGGGCTTGCAGTTGGTAAAGCCAGCGAGACAGATGGATTGTTTGATGTGGCGTGGAATATGAAGGCGAAAGGGTTGTTGTTGAATGATCCGCTGACAATACCCAATGGCGGTACAGGTGGGATTACATCGAAAAGCGCGCGAATGAACCTGGATGTATATAGTAAGGCGGAAACAAGAACGGAAATATTGGCAACGCAAAAGCCGTTTATGACTTTAAGAGGGACAAATTCATCGGTAAATACGTCGTCAGCAATTACGACATTGGCTTTAGCAACTACAGTAGCAAGTGTAAATACGTCAGGCTATCTGCAAAGGTATAGTAACACGGTACAATGCTTAAAAGCAGGATATGTTCTAATCAGTGGTGCGATATATTACAGCGTTCCAGCAGCCGGAAGTTACGGAGCTTATATTTATGTTGGTAATTCCGAAGCATTTTCTGTGTATCGTTATCATTCGAATACCGGCGCTGTCAGTGCCGGGACGAGTATTGTGCGTGTAGCGGCAAGCGATTATATATACTTAAGGTCGAGAAGTTCCGTTTCCGCAACTTGCAGTACGGCGAATGCAGCAACCTATTTGACAGTAATGTATATTTGATGGTGGTATAAATGATAAAGAATAAATTTGCAGAACTGATCAACGTTAAAACGCTTGTCACTTTTGTTGTGACAGGCGTTTTTGCTGCTCTGGCATTAAGAGGCACTATTGCGCCGGACGTCGTGATGACGATCGTAACGATGGTCATTTCATTTTATTTTGGCACACAACATGAAAAACAATTGACAAAAGAGGAAAATGATACAACAGGAGGGCAGGAAGATGCTGACGGTTAAGCAACGGCAATTAAACTTAAAACATACAGGGTTTTACTTTGGCGATATCGACGGTATCGAAGGGCCGCAGACAAAGCAGGCGTACAGAGATTTCCAGCAGGCGCAAAAGCTTACGGCAGACGGCATTTACGGGCCGTTGACAGAAACGGCATTATTGCAGTGTATCAAAGAGTTGCAGTATCGTCTAAATGATGACGGCGAATCGGGTCTGACAATAGACGGCCTTGTTGGGGCCAAGACGATCGCGGCAATCAAGAAGTATCAGACAGCAAAAGGGCTCGCCGTAGACGGTATTGCGGGAGCAAAAACTTTAGCTCAACTCAGTGCGGTCCGGCTTCCATCAAAAGAGGTAGTATGGGGTGCTGTCAGGTATTTTGACAAAGAAGAATTTAAGTGTGAATGCAACGGCAAATATTGCAATGGTTATCCGGCCGATCTTTCACTGAAATTGGTCGAAATCCTTGATAAAGTACGCGCGAAGTACGGCAAGCCGATTCAGATCACGAGCGGGCTGCGCTGTGTGAAGCAGAATCAACTCGATGGCGGGATTGCCAGCAGTAAGCACCTGTACGGTAAAGCGGCTGATTTTTGGTTTAGCGGGATGGACAAGCAGGCAGTTATCGGATATTGTTATGCGTTGGGGTGCAGTTATGCCTATACGAATCGCACGACAATGCTTTACGCGGTACATGTGGAAGTTTAGCAATATGTTGGAGTGGACAATTATTTTAAATATCGTGCAGACGATTGTCGCCGCGATGATCATCTGGTATTGGCAGCGCAGGCAGACAAAGAAGGAAGCGATTGTGGCGAGGCGCGCTGAGATCAGAAAAGAGGAAAGCCTGCTGAGTCTGGAGATGAATATGGCCAATGCGAAATTGACGTATGCCGTAGCGAAGGCCTATAAAAAAGGAGAGCTTAACGGTGAATTGGATGAAGGGATCAACGCTTATAAAGAGGCGAAAGACAAGTATTTGAAGTTTTTGAATGAACAGGCAAGCGAAAGCCTGAACAGGAAGCATTAGGGGGCAATAGTGCCCCTTTCATCCTTTTATAGCAGTTTATGATTGAAAACAGGGCGCATTTTCGTTATGGGCATATGATATTTATTGCTGCTGAGGACATTTTGGAGTTTTTCATCGTTTCAATCAGCAGTCAGGATATATCGAATGACGCGTGAGACTTATTGAACTGTGTACGGGTAACGGGGGTGCTTGGGGAGGAAATGCCAAAAGACATTTGCCGATTCGTCAATGCAGTGTTCTGGATATTACGCATCGGCGCGCCTTATCCGAAATGTTGGCACAGTATTTACTATACGCGATGTAAACGGAACGGCCCAAGGGCTGCCAGACCGCTTCTGTACTCTTAATTCGGTTCACTGTTTTTATTATTTTGAGCCGGTCCAAAGGACCCAGTCCTCAGAAAAACTCCGGCCGGGCGTTATTCATTTTATAATAGGAGCTTTGGAATGGGCTGTGGTACACGAACAGCAAGTACAGCATATTATAAGAATATACACGTAAAGAAAAGTGTTTCTAATGGTCAGCGCTGTTGGGAACCGCTGTTTTACGAGATGACGCAGGTGCGTCGATGAATATAATATAAGAGGTATAAAAATGAACTATATGCATTATTGTTACAATTGCTGTATGCAAGGGCCGCCGGGTGTGCAGGGGCCACAGGGAATACAGGGCCCTCCCGGTCCCGGCGTGGCGCCTGCCTGGTTTAATGCCGTATCTGTTGGAGGTTCGCAGGATCTGGCGTTGGATGAAAATGTAATATTTTTGCTTTCGCAGCAAACCCCTGGCGACTTTACCTTTACGGATGGAAGCGACATAATTACGATAAACACGCCCGGAACATACAAAATAGACTATGAGGTTACGCTAAGAGGGACGGACGGCACGATAAATTCAGCCTATGCGATCGTTGTGAATGGAGCAGAACATCCGTTTTCGCTCTTCGGTATGCATCACAATGGCAGCAGTAGCGGTAGATTCGGTTACACGGGGTTTTTGATTGTGCAAAGCGTAACGGCAGGAACCACGATTCAACTTCGCCACAAATCATCTACGTTGGATAGATTGGATGGAACGGGTATTGATGGTCAGGACATCAACAGGGCGGCAATCTTGATTCAAAGAGTTTCCTGACATAATGGAATATGATCAAGATGATCAATGCATCCTGTTAAAGGTTTAGATAGTATCGACAAAAGTTATGCTAAAACTGCCAGCCACAGGGCGATGCAGCAGAGGTGTACAACCGCAATAAAAGGAGCGGTTGTCTTTGCATAGTGTGAGCAATACCGCGCCGAAATCTCAGATAAAGAAAAGCATTTTCAACCAGAGGCCGGATACAGTAAGTAAAGATATGGGTCATAATCTTACTGCTCTTTCCGGTTTCTTTCAGGTGGTATAACAATCTGCATTCCCAATTCACGGCAGTTTTGAGAAAAGAGTTCACATCAGATCCCTTGTCATCAAGCAGCCTATCAACTGTAAATCTACCAATTAGAGTATGTACTTATAATCAGTAGTGGTATTTGCTGTGATGAGAACTCGGACTGGCTGTTCGCATTCACAGCCACTTGGTATTGCGGCTCTTTTTATGCGTTGCATGTCCTGATGGTTGCCGTTGGCACCGGCGGCAGAGCCCGCCAGAGGGCACCGGTGTATAGTACCGAAAAACCACATTGATGAATTGGCGAGTGTCGTTGGCATTTCCGCCTCAAGCGCTGTAGTATGCGGTTATAAAAGGAAGACGTTTTACTACACTATCTGGAGAAGCCTCGGTAGCTTCTCATTTATTGAAGTGTGGACGTTTTGAAAATCAGGTGCTTTGGCGCTTCTATAGTATACTGAATTGGCTTCAGTAGTTAATTTTCACAATTATCATCTTCCAGGTCTTGAATTTTTTTATTGATGCGTCTGCTTTCTCTTTTGTAGTAAAGATAAAAACCAAACCAAATGATAAATCCGATTATAATCCCGCCCAATACAAACAGCAGGGTATTGTAAACCCCCGCACCTCTTGGAATCCAGCCGAGATAAAATGCCGTAATAAAGAAAACAGTCAGGCCTGTTCCCATATGGATGATTATTTTTATGGGAAACGATAACTTTTCGCAGTCATAGACGATTGCCGGCAACACAAAAGCGATGCCCACCAGTATAGAGCCGGCGGCTTGAATGGGATAATGATTCATCAAATTTTCAAAGGGCTCTCTGTTTGGCAAAACGTAAAACAAAATACCGTAGAAAACCAGCCAAAGGCAGCCATTGGCGATACCTTTTAAAGTATAGTTAAGGATTTTTTTAATCATCTTATTCAAACCTCACAATCCCAGTTTCTTTTTAAAAGCGCTGACATAACGGCGTGAAATATATTCCTGAAGCCCATTTTTCATCACGACAAACAACCCGTTGAATCCTGCATCCATGTAGTCTATTCTGCGGATGTTGATGATCGCGCTTTTGGAGATTCGAACGAATTGGGCAGAAAGGAGTGCTTCGATCTCATACAATCGTTTCCCTAAAATATAACGTTCTTGCGCGGTATCGTATACCGCGATTTCTTTGCCTTCTGTTCGAATAATTTGTATGTTTTCCGGCTCCAGCACAAAAATGCTTTCTTCTCTCCTGCCGGTAAGGATGTGCTGCTGTTCTTTTTCTTCTTCTTCCAATAGTTGCACAATGGCCTGAATTTCCGGCGTAAGCTTAGAGGCGTAGATGATGACATACGGTTCCTGAACGTCGGATGAGAGCCGAATTTCTGCTTTCAAAATAAATTCCCCCTTTCGGGCGCGCAAGGAGGTTTTCTCCGTGCTTATATTACATTAAGAATATAGTAACCTTTTCAAATCAACATTTCAACATAAGACAACGACCGCTTGTCGGCAGAAAATGACCGCTTATTAAAAAGACCAGATAAAAAAGCCACTTTGTAATAGGATGTTATATAGTTTGAGATAGGTGATTGAAGGAGGGATTGCTTTGGAAAACGTCATTGCTGTCAAAGGGCTGAAAGTTTGTTATGGTGATTTTATTGCTGTCGAGGATCTTTCGTTTGAAGTAAGAACAGGAGAGATTTTTGTCATTATCGGGCCGAACGGCTCCGGAAAATCTTCGGCAGTGGAGAGCATAGAAGGGCTGCGTAAATGTGCTGCGGGTGATATTCGCGTTTTGGGTTTAAGTCCATATGAACAGCGTAATGAAATGTACCGCCATATTGGCGTTCAACTGCAGGAGGTACAGTATCCCGATAAGATGAAGGTAAAGGAGCTTTGTGCACTTTTTGCATCGTTTTACGAGGCTCCGGCGGATTGGCAAAGTCTTCTTCAACAACTCGGGCTCAGGCGAAAGGGCAGCAGCTACGTCAGTAAATTATCGGGCGGTGAAAAGCAGCGGCTTTCGATATTATTGGCCTTATTGCCCGGACCTGAAGTGTTGATCTTGGATGAGTTGACGACGGGCTTGGACCCTGAAGCGCGGCGGATGTTGTGGAATCACTTAAAAGAAGTCAGGGCCTCCGGCGTATCGATTCTCTTGGTATCGCATTATATGGAGGAAGTTGCATACCTTGCCGACCGCCTGCTTTTTATGAGAGGCGGAAAGGCAATCTTTACCGGTTCGGTTGATCAGCTGCACGAGTATGCGCAGGTTGAATTGCGCGGGCAGTATCAGGACGGGATGTCGCTGGAAGATATTTATCTTTTGCTGGTGGCTGAGTGCGTATATTGATGGAGGAAAATAAAGGATGAAGGCGTTTTATACAAGTGTAAAGATGGAAGCAAAGTTATTTATGCGCGGGTTCTTCGGTCCGTTTTTTGCTTTTATATTTCCATTGATGATGTTAGTTCTTTTCGGCAGCATTTATGGGAACGAGCCGAGTGCGTTCTTTGGCGGACATGGTGCGATGGATGTTTCAATCCCCGCTTATGCGGCGATGGTAATAGGGGTGTGTGGCTTGATGTCGCTGCCATTATCCATCTCTGAGTATAGAGATCGGAAAATCTATAAACGATTTGATGCGACCCCTGTCGGCAAAGAGCGGGTTTTATGGGCACAGCTTTTCGTCAATATCGTTGCATCCATCGTCGGCATCATGCTTCTTTTTCTCTTTGGCGCAATTCTTTATAAAGTAAAATTAGCTGGGAATATGGCGGCCGTTTTCCTTGCGGTGATATTGTCGATGGCAGCCATCTTTTCGCTTGGCTTTTTTCTTGCATCCGTTGCCAGAGATGCTAAAGTCACGAACATTCTTTGTTACAGCCTGTATTTTATTATGTTGTTTACTTCCGGTGCCACGATTCCGAAGGCGTTGTTTTCTGACAGCATCGTCCGTTTTTCAAAAGTGCTTCCGCTTACCTATGTCGTGGAGTTGCTTCAAGGCACAGTTGCAGGAGAAGCTGTCTCCGGCTATTGGCTCAGCATCGTCGTATTGTCAGGCGTATCAATCGTATTGGGCGCGGTATCTTTTGCAATATATAAACGAAAACGGTGGGAAGGATAAGTCGTGTGTTTGTGCTTCGGTCGTTAAAACATAGGTGTATACTCCGTAATAGAAAATTGTAGTGTGTATTTAAAATCCCGGTTGAATTTAATTTCAACCGGGATTTTTATCATTCGAGCATATTTCACTATAACACACCACGGTTGTAGATCCCGCGCGTGAAGAGAGTAGTTGTGGACATATGGTTTTTATAGCGGTGAAGAATTTCTTTGCATTCCTGTGTCGTCTCAATGGTGAAGGATAGGTCGAGATAATCCGTTGTCGAAAACCACGCCGGTTTATCGGCCAGATAAAGAGGGACGGAATTTAGAATTTCGACCGTGTCGCCGTCACACAGAACTGGAAAGGAGACGCCCTTGCGGTCGACGAGCCGTCCGGGGCAATTTGAACAGCCGGTCTCGGGCTTAATCGGGCAATTACGGCTGATCATCAATGGAAAATAGCCGTATGCAATGATAGCGGTTTTACCTGCATAACGCAGTGCTGCAATATCGCTGCGCTTCATCTCGGCAGACAGGGTTAGATAGAGCGGGTCGTGTTGTGTGAGTTGTGCCAGCGCTTCGGAATTAGCCAGATTCAGCCCAAAGCCGCCGATAACGTCGAAGCCGGCGTTTTGTGCGAGATGCATACGCCCGGGGGAATGGCATTTGGCCTTGTTGACGCCAAGTTCTTTTAATTTTCTCAAAGCTGTCTCAAGTTTCGCCTCATCGTCAAAGTAGACGCGCGGCAGCTCGGCGACAAGCTTGTCCTTGCAGGAAGCGATGAACGAAGAATCCACTGTTAAAAGCGTAAAAAGGTCGAAAGAAGCATATTTTAAGTCGGACAGGAATTCGGGCATAAATTGCTTTATGTTTTTAAAAGAAGCAGTCAGAGCTGGTGTGTGCAATGTGCGTGGCGGAGCTGTTTTTTTATCCGGTGCATAAAAGGCATATGTTTGAAAGGCCGTTCGTTTTTCAGAAAGGCGCGCCAGTGCGCTGCGGCGCATCTCATTAATTTTAGCGATCGGCAGGAAAACATCATCAGCAACAGAGCCGCGCAGATGTCGAATGCGATAAGGGGTATTTAGTGTTTTTGCAAGGTTTTGTTCGATGCTTTCAGGGGTTAGCGGTTTATTCAGTGCGCGTTCGGCGGGCGGAAAAGAGGAATGCGCCTGATGGCCGTCATCATCGCATACGATCAATGTGCATTCTGTTGTCGATATCGTGTAATCCATCTCGATCGGAATTGTTTTTTCGATGGGCGGTGTGGTGCTGCTTGTCGTTTGCGATAGCGCCTTATCCTTTTCGCGCCGAATGCCGAACATCTTGCCGTCGATACGGCCGGTGTAGTAGCCGTCGGTAAACCCTGTTCTTGAAAAAATATTTCCCAGGACATCTTTTTCGTAAGGCCGGCCGGATAGTGCATTTTGGAAAGCGGAGACAGTCGCGGATACATATTGTGCGCTTTTCATACGGCCTTCGATCTTGAACGAAGTGACACCCATATCGGACAGTTCCCGTGCGTAGTCGATTAAGGATAGATCTTTTAGCGATAAATTATGGCGCACGGAATCTGTTGTACCGAAAGGCAGGCGGCAAACCTGCGCACATAAGCCGCGGTTGCCGCTGCGCTCGCCTAAAAAAGCGCTGAAATAGCACTGGCCCGAGATGGCATAACACAGAGCGCCGTGAACGAACACTTCGGTTTCAATCGTGCTGTTCTGTAAGATATGGGCAATTTCTTTTTTATGCAATTCCCGCGCGAGTACGACGCGCTGAAATCCTGATTCTTCAAGCGCCCGAGCGTCGGCGAGGTTGTGTACGCTCATCTGTGTGGAGGCAAACAGGGGCATTTCGGGCGCGCATTGCTTCAACAGGCGTACGACGCCGTAATCCTGCACGATGATGGCATCGAAACCGATGCTGCACGCGTGAGCGATTTCGTCAAGGACCTGCGGGACTTCTTCATCAAACATCAGCGTATTCAGCGTCAGATAAGCTTTTGCACCGTAAAGGTGGCAGAACGCTACTGCCTGTGCAAGGTCGTCCCGCGTAAAATTGGCCGCATTGCGGCGCGCATTCAACGCCTGGCCGCCCAAATATACAGCATCCGCACCGGCCAAAACACCGTCGCGCAGCGCATTCATCGTTCCGGCAGGCGCTAAAATTTCCGCACGTTGTTTCTTCATATATACTCCAAGGGATTTTTTATTTATTATATAAAATTCGGCGGAAAAAGAAAAGAGTTATCGCCGCCATTTAAAATAAGCCCGGGCGATCCAGACTAAGATGACGATATCTATCAACAGCAAAAAAAGGTATAGCAAATCGATGCCGGTATAATTGACGGCGATAAGAGAAGTGTGAAAAAAAGCGGTGTAAAACTTCATGATGCTCCCCTTAAATAATAGAATATTAAATATATATTCTTCAGTATAAGGCAAATATGATTTTTAAGGCGAATGGGGCAGCAGTTGTGCTAAAGCGTTCAAGCTGTTCATATATATAGTTCAAGGTGGTGGACAATGCGGGATATTGTTATTTTCATCGACGAAAAATATAAAAATATTGCATATAAAAGCAAAGCCAGGGCAATGCTGAAAAAGCTTGCTCCCGGCGTAGGCCATAAACAGCCGTACTGGCTTTACGACGCAGCGGCCCGACAGATCGGCTATGTCTATATTTACGACAGCGCGCGCTTAAACGGTGTGATGGATGTGGTCGAACTGGTCAAAGAAGTGCGTGAAAACCTTGGTGTCCGCTATTTTGCAGTCGAAGGTACAGATGCGCCAACGCGTATTAAACTGATGCAAGTGTTCAAACAGTATTTCATCAGCGGCGCTGAATTGATGCTGCATCTATACTTTCAGGAGAATGAACAGGATTTATACGATAAAAAAGTCGTGCTCGCATTGGACGGCTATGTAAGTATTTTGGAAGATGAAAGCTTTTTTGACCGTTTTAAAGACGTTACGGTGTTGACGCAAAACCGTGCAGGAATGCAGGGTTATTTAGAGGAAGTTTATCGCACGACGGGAACGGCTGCATATATTACGGATAAGGATATCGTTTTAAAACAGGCGGATATCGTGCTGAATGCATCTAAAGACAAGGCAGTTGCAAAGAAGACGAAGTATGGGGCGGATATCCTCGATATCTGCGGTCAGGCTGAATTCACAAGGCATGCAAACGTGATTTTACCGCAGCGGTTTCTGGATATGACGCAGATGCGTATGGACGCTGTTGGCATTAAAGACTTGATCGCAGGGCCTTCTTTTGTGCAGGGCGTTTTAAAAGCTGCGCATAAAGCATATGACGATTATAAAGAAGAATTTAAGATATTAGCGTGAACAGACAATTCACTTGACAGCGGTGAATTGCGTGATTATAATGGTTTAACACACAAAAGCAGAAAGGATTCAAGCAAGTGGGCAAGAACATCATTTTAACCGAAGAAGGTTATAACGAAATTAAAAAAGAGCTTGAGTATTTGCGCGGCGAAAAGCGTAATGAAATTGCTGAAAAAATAAAAGCTGCCAGAGAATACGGAGATTTAAGCGAGAACGCTGAATATGAAGAAGCAAAAAACGAACAGGCTTTTTTAGAAGGCAAGATTTTAGAGCTGGAACATAAACTCAGCAATGCCGTAATCGCGAAGAAGAATAATAAGAAGAAGGGCATTATTGCAGTTGGCAGCCGTGTAAAGCTTTACGACGAGTCTTATGGGGAAGAATTGACGTATGATATCGTCGGTTCCGGTGAAGGCAATCCCGATGAAGGGAAAATTTCGAACGAGTCTCCGTTAGGCAGTGTGCTGATCGGCCGAAAAGCAGGCGATAAAGTTGCAATCAGCGTTCCAAACGGCACGAACGAGTTTGAAGTGTTGACCGTTGATTAAGCAGGGCGGGAGTATATGATGATGGAAAACCATCCGAACGAACAGGAACAGAATGTATCCGAAATGATCCAGGTGCGGATCGATAAATTGAATAAACTCATTGAAGAGGGCAAAAACCCGTATGAAGTTACCCAATATCCTGTTGATGCATCTGCAAATGAGATCAAGCAGGATTTTGATACGTTTGATGAGAAAAACGTCAGCTTGGCCGGCCGTATTATGGCGAAGCGCGGACAGGGCAAAGTGTCATTTTACGATTTGCAGGATGCCAGCGGGCGTATTCAGTTGTTTATTCGTTTTAACGATATTGGCGAGGAAGCCTATCAACAGATAAAATCTTACGATATCGGCGATATTATCGGCGTCAAAGGCGTCGTATTTAAAACCAAAATGGGCGAGATATCGATTCGCATCAGCGAGATGCAGCTGCTGGCCAAGTCCGTGAAGATTCTGCCTGAAAAGTTCCATGGCCTTAAAGATATGGATTTGCGGTATCGCCAGCGTTATCTGGATTTGACGGTAAATCCGGAGATTAAAGACGTTTTCATCATGCGTTCCAAGATCATTCGTTACGTGCGTGAATTTTTGGACAACCGTGGGTTTCTTGAAGTCGAGACGCCCGTGTTGGCAACCCTGGCCGGCGGGGCGAATGCGCGGCCGTTTATCACGCATCACAATACACTGGATATCCCGATGTATCTGCGCATCGCGCTGGAGCTGCCGTTAAAGCGGTTGATTGCCGGCGGGTTTGACAAAGTATATGAGCTCGGTCGGGTATTCCGTAATGAAGGTATGGATGCAACGCACAATCCGGAATTTACGATGATGGAAAGTTACGAAGCTTATGCCGACTACGTACAGGTGATGGAGATGATCGAAAAACTGCTGCAATACGTATCGGACAAGGTATTTGGCACGACGACAGTGCTTTATCAAGGGGTGGAAATCAGCTTTCAAGCGCCGTTTAAAAAGGCGCGTATGGCGGATTTGGTTGCGGAATATACCGGCGTGGATTTCGATGCGATCACAGAATTTGAAGTTGCACGTGAT
>CALGIV010000226.1 GCA_937914785.1 uncultured Eubacteriaceae bacterium
GTACGGCAGTATAGATACCCGTGAAAAGCGCGTTGCGTATGCAAATCGTGCGATCGGGATATTAAACGGATTGGATAATGCTGTGCGCCTTGAAGGATATGTGGAATATATCGCTTCGTTATCGAAGATTTCCAAAGCCGTGATCAGTGAACAACTTGCACGTGGCGGAGGGGGTATAACAGAAAAGAATGTTGACAAGAACAAAAAGAAACCATTGGAGAAAAAACGTGGTGCAATCCGCGCTCAGGAGAAAATTTTACTGATTTTGTCACAAAACAAAAAAATGTACGATAAATATGCAGATTTTATCAGAAATTTAGAGTTTGAAGAAGGAATTTTAAGAGATACGCTGAACAATATAATAGAGAGTAATGATTATCATGGAATATTCTCGCCTGCATCATATATCGCGCAATTGGAAAATACAGAAGATAGAAGTTATCTTTCGCGCGTTTTTTCAGAAGAGATGAAAGACGACGAGCGTATAAAAGGTTATCTTGACGTTGTGATGGTGGACAACCTGAACCGGCGCGTTGAGAAGGCAAAAGCCGATTATGCAGAGGCACTTGAAGGGGGGGATCTGAAAGCGGCGAATGAAAACTTGAATTTGGTTAAAGCTTTAACAAAGAGCATTCAATCCGTGAAAAGTGGGGTGTATAACGATGGATGAAATGAATAAGAATGAACAGTATGAGGATTTTTTAGAGGACGAAGATACTGAAATCGAATTAGAGGCTGGGGAGGACGCGCTAAGCGACGATAAAAGGCGAGTGGAGATTAAAGTATTGCTTGCAAATGTTGCGGAGATTAAACAGCGTGTGCGCGAGCAAAAGAAGATTAGTGATAAAGAGTTTCAGGATACGCTGTCGGCTGTTTCTGAATTGATGCCGGATAAAGTAGAAGATTTGATGGACTTTTTTACGCTGAATGACGTACAGGTGATTGATGAAAAAGGCCGCGCGGAGCCAACTGTGATTGAGGACGAAACGCTGTATTTAAAAGATGAAGAGGCGGAAGAAGAGGAAGAAGAAGCCGATATCGAATTGCAGATTGCGGCAGCCAGCGAAAATGTGAATGTCAATGATGCGGTAAAAATGTATTTAAAGAATATCGGACGCATTGATTTGCTCACACCGGAAGAGGAAACGGAACTGGCCAAAGCCAGCCGCGAGGGAGACCGGGATGCGCGCAACAAGTTATCGCAGGCAAATTTGCGGTTGGTGGTGAGTATTGCCAAACGCTATTCCGGGCGCGGCATGACGTTTTTAGATTTGATTCAGGAAGGCAATCTCGGCCTGATGAAGGCTGTTGAAAAGTTTGATTATCGTAAAGGCTATAAATTCAGCACTTATGCTACCTGGTGGATTCGTCAGGCTATCACACGTGCGATTGCTGATCAGGCGCGTACGATCCGCATTCCCGTGCATATGGTTGAGACGATCAATAAGCAGATTCGTCTGCAGCGCAGTATGCATCAATCGCTCGGGCGTGAGCCGTTGCCGGAAGAGCTGAGTCAGGAGTTAGGCTACAGTGTTGAAAAGGTCATTGAGATTATGAAGATTGCGCAGGATCCTGTTTCGTTGGAAACGCCGATCGGCGAAGAAGAAGACAGCCGCTTGAAAGACTTTATTCGCGATACGGATTCGCCGGCACCGGAAGATCTGGCGAGCTATACACTGTTGCGCGAACAGCTTTTTGATGTGCTGGATTCGTTGACGCCGCGTGAGGCGAAGGTTTTAAAACTGCGTTTTGGGCTGGAAGACGGCAGACCGCGCACCCTGGAAGAAGTCGGTGCGGAATTTAAAGTAACGCGTGAGCGCATTCGCCAAATTGAGGCAAAAGCGCTGCGCAAGCTGCGGCATCCGAGCAGGAGTAAGAAATTAAAAGATTATTTACATTAAGATAAAAAGGCAGCGACAGCTGTCTTTTTTAATGAGAGATGCAAAAGTTAGCATTGACTAACTAATGGTGTCCCTGATATCCTTTGGTAAGAAACTCTGTGAGGGAGTAGTTGGCGCTATTCGCGTGACAAAGTCAACATACTGGCCGAATGTGGCCTGGCTTGTCTTAAATAACGAGACTCATGTATAGCTTATGCTACGCATGTGTCTTTTTTTTATCCGTACGTAGCATAATAAAGAAGCGATGTGTTTTTTTATTGCTCTGTGAAAGGAATGTAATTATGGAGTGGGTTATAGCGATTGGATTGTTTCTTATTGGCCTGGTGCTGATTGTAAAGGGCGGCGATATTTTCGTCGATGCGGCGACGTGGCTGGCGGAGCGGACGGGGATTCCGAAATTGATTATTGGTGCGACGGTTGTGAGCGTTGCGACGACATTGCCGGAGATGCTGGTGTCGTTCTTTGCGGCGGAAGCGGGTAAGGTGGATATGGCGACCGGCAATGCCATCGGCAGTGTGACGGCGAATACCGGGTTGATTTTGGGAATCGCCTTGATCTGTATGCCGTCGGTTATCAATCGACGGGAGTATTGGTTAAAATCATTATTGATGCTCTTAGCGGCGGGCGTGCTGGTGTTGTTTGCTTTTTCCGGGTCTATCGGTGCGGTACCAAACGTCATTTTGATTGTAATTTTTATTGTTTTTCTTGCGGATAATATTTTTCAGGCAAAAACGGCGATGATGGAAAAGGAAAATACGATTTACAAGTTGTCGGCTTATCAGAAAAGCACAAAAGCGGTGCGCAATGCAAAAAGAGTGACAGTGCGAACGGCAGAAGTACTTTACGTCGAAAATGTTTTACCGACAGATAAAAAACAGCGCCGGCGTGAAATGTTTGTCAATGTGTTGAAATTTATCGGCGGCGCTGTTTTTTTAGCGGTAGGCTCCCGATTACTCGTCGACAATGGCAGTAAGCTGGCACTGTTTATCGGCGTGCCGGAACGAATCATCGCAGTCACGATTATTGCGGTCGGCACGTCACTGCCGGAACTGGTGACGACGCTGACAGCTATTAAGAAAAAGCAAAGCGCCTTGTCGGCAGGCAACATTATCGGTGCGAATATCATCGATTTATCGCTGATATTGCCGATCAGTTCTTTAATATCCGGCAAAGCGCTGCCGGTTTCTGCTCAGTTCGCCTCGGTGGACATGCCGGTGTGCCTGTTGATCGCTTTGATCGCGCTGATTCCGATGTTGATTACAAAGAAGTTCTCGCGCTGGCAGGGGGTCGTGATGGTGGTGTTGTACGTTGTATATTTGATCATTACAACGATCGTTATCGGATAGGCGTCAGTCGTTGGGGTTTAAATGAATCATACAGTGTTTGACGAGTGGGAATTGTGTCTCAACGATATCGTGTGCCGAGTGTGCGATGGTGTGTGCATCGCATAGTGGTTGCGTGCCGTCGACACGGATATCGATGTCTACGTAAATTCGATTGCCGAATTGTCGGGTTTTGATCTCATCAATGCCCAAAATGCCGTCCTGTTTTAAAATGGCTTCACGAATAGCGGTGATGAGGCTTTCATCGCAGGATTTATCGGTCATTTTGCCAATGGCATCTAAAAAGATGTCTACGGCGGCCTTGACGACAAACAGGCAGATGACGACGCTGGCAATGGGGTCTAAGATCGGCAGGCCAAGCCTCGCACCCAAAATGCCGACGAAACTACCGACGGACGAAAGGGCATCGCTGCGGTGGTGCCAGGCGTCGGCCATCAGTGCGCCGGAATTGATTTTCCTGGCAGCGGCGTGTGTGTACCAGTACATTGCTTCTTTGACGACGATAGAGATAATGGCGGCAATTAAGGCCATCGTGCCGGGAATGGTAAGCTCTCCGGGCGTACCGGAAAAGATTTTGCGGAGTCCCGCATATCCGATGCCGATGCCGGTAGCACATAAAATGACAGCCAGCAAAATGGCAGCGACGCATTCCAGGCGTTCGTGCCCGTAGGGGTGTTCTTTATCGGAGTCTTTTGCAGAAATTTTGATGCCGATGATGACGATGAAGGTGCTGAAGACGTCGGAAGCGGAATGGATGGCATCGGAGATCATCGCGCCGGAGCCTGAGAGAATGCCGGCAATCAGTTTGAATGCGGATAAGACGACATTCCACAGGATGGTAACGATGGAGACGCGGATGGCAAGATTTGTCGTGCTGTTTTTCGTTTTCATTGGGATAGCTCCTTTGGTATGGATTGATCGAACAAAGGATGCCCGTGTCGTGAGTATAACTTGTATGACTTATATAACAAAACACACCCACAGGACATACCGTACTGTCCCACAGATGTGCATCTGCTGCCGCCTGGCGGCGGCCCGGCTATCATGATTGCTCATTGCCTGTTCAGTTATTGATATAGTATAGTGTATTTTGCCAAACTTGTCAAGGTGACGGAAATTGTAACAACGCGTATAAATCTTTGATGTATAAATGGTATAATAAGGAAAAATTTCGTTGTATTTTGTGAAAGGTGGAGATATCAATGGAGAAAATGGTCGCTTATCGTGATGTGGAATTGTGTACGCAAAGTTTTGGTGAGGAAGGAAATAAAGCACTTTTGTTGATTATGGGTTCAGCCAGTTCGATGCTCTGGTGGAATGAGGCGTTTTGCCGTCTGTTGGCGGATAAGGGGTTCTTCGTTATCCGGTATGACAATCGCGATACCGGGCGTTCGACGAGTTATGTGCTGGGACGTCCGCCGTACAGTTTGGAAGATATGGCGGAAGATGCGATTGCGGTATTGGACGCTTATGGGATTGAAAAGGCGGTCGTCGCAGGGTTTTCACTCGGCGGCGTGATCGCACAGATTGTCGGTGTTCAATATCCTGAACGCGTCGCCGGGCTCGTGCTGTTTTCGGCGATGTATCTGGGGCGGGGAGCCGGCAGCCTGCCGGGTATGGATGAGGAGGTAAAAGCCTTTTTCAGCACAGCGGCACTGGAGCAGCCGAAGACTGACGAAGAGATCATCGAGTATGCGCTGAGACAATGGCAGACGACGAACAAAAGCAGCCGTCCGCACGATTTGGCTTATGTGCGCGAGGTGATCGCACTGGACTTAAAGCGCGCACGCAATTATGCGAGCCGCGTCAATCATTCGTTCGTCATGCCGTCTGGAGATGCAGTGTTGCGCGTTGGGGAGATTACGGCGAAGACGCTTGTTGTGCACGGCACGGAAGATGTGGTATTGCCGTATGCGCATGGGCAGATGCTGGCAAAGACGATATCCGGTGCGGCGCTTTGTACGCTTGAGGGCGCGGGTCATGAAGTAAATCCGCAGGATTATGAGGTCATTGTCGAACAGATTGCTGCAATGTTTTAGAAGGCGGTGTCGAATTAAAGGACAGGGGCGGGTGGCTTTGTTTGGCAGTTGTAATACTGGAGCTTTGACAGGCGGCGCTGCGGACAAAGGTAACTGAAGTATTGGCCGGTAAGGTTGTGCAGCATTGGACTTTTGTCGTAATAATCAAGCCAGTCGGTGGTGCTCTTTCACACGGCAAACAGCGTTCGGCCGGATAAATTCGTAAGGTTATGAAGTTGCTGTACAGTGTGGAGTGGTCCTGTTTTCAGGAATGTTGTCAGTCTGATGCCTGGTTTTTCTTGCTTGTGTATCCTTTGAATATTTCGCGCTTTTCCAGCAGCTGAAAAGCGCGGCAAAAAGCCGCCGGCGGATGAAAA
>CALGIV010000227.1 GCA_937914785.1 uncultured Eubacteriaceae bacterium
ACTAAATAAAGAGAAGATTTTGTTTGTTTTTCAAGGTTTTAGGCGTGGCGGAGAGATAGGGATTCGAACCCTAGGTACCCGGTTAGGGTACACATGATTTCCAATCATGCTCCTTCGGCCAGACTCGGACATCTCTCCGCGCAGTGCACGTCTTATTATATCGATTGTCGAAAGACGTGTCAAATGTTTTTGTATAGATTGTTATAGATTTGTCAGTTGTTTTCTGCACTGCAAAAATATGGTATGATATCCTTATGAAGCAAGGGAGGGAAACGATGAAATATCGGAAATTCAGAGACGGCGCGCAGGTGTCGCAGGTGGGTTTGGGGTGTATGCGGCTGCCGATCGTCGATGGCGATACTGCGCATATTGACGAAAAGAAGGCGGAAGAGATGGTGTTGTACGCCGTTGAAAACGGTGTCAATTATTTTGACAGCGCTTATGCCTATCACGGCAAGATGAGTGAAAAATTTGTCGGTAAGGTTGTTAAAAACAACAATTTACGCGATAAGGTATATTTGGCGACGAAATCTCCGACGTGGCTGGTACGGGAGCACAATACTTATTACACGCTGTTTGAAGAGCAGCTTGATAATTTGCAGACGGATTATGTGGACTTTTATTTGATGCATTCGCTGGGGGCAGCTTCGTGGCGCAATGCGCTGAAAAGTGATCCGCTTCCGTTTTTAGATGCGATCAAGCAAGAAGGGCGGGCTCGTCGGATTGGTTTTTCGTTTCACGATAATTTGCCGGCCTTTAAGCAGATTGTAGACGCATATGATTGGGATTTTTGCCAGATTCAGTTAAATTATATGGATGAAAATTATCAGGCCGGTATGAAAGGGCTTGCCTATGCGGCGCAAAAGGGGCTGCCGGTCGTAGTGATGGAGCCGCTAAAAGGCGGACAGTTGGCCAGCATTTTAACACCGCAAATGCAGCAGATTCTTGACGAAAATAGTGTGAGTTTGTCGCTTGCCGGGTTGGGGTTGAAGTATCTGTTTGATAAGCCGGAGGTTGGCTGTGTCTTAAGCGGAGCGAGCAATCTGGCACAATTAAAAGAAAATATTGAAATGGCTTCTTCTGCAGATGTCGGTGAGCTGCGAGAAAACGAAAAGAAAGTCATTGAAGAGTTAAAGGCGTTCTACAATGCACGCACAAAGGTTCCCTGCACGGGTTGCCTGTATTGCATTGACGACTGCCCGCAGCGCATCCCGATTAACTCGATCTTTTCGATGTATAACAATATGTATATTTATGACAATCCGGAATCGTCGCGCGTGCAATTTGCTATGAACGTGCCGGATAAGCGCCGTCCCAGTGCCTGTCAGGACTGTGGAATCTGTGAGGAAAAATGCCCGCAGGGTATTGCAGTTCGCCGGGAATTAAAGATTGCGCAGGAACGGCTGGAAGTCAAAGAATAAAAGGGGGACCCTGTAATGAAGTATCGTATATTTAAAAATGAAACAAAAATATCTCAAATGGGTTTGGGATTTATGCGCCTGCCCGTCATTGACGGAGACAACGCCCGCATTGATGAAGAAAAGGCGGAAGAGATGGCATTGTATGCTTATGAAAACGGCGTGAATTACTTCGATTCGGCCTATGCTTATCATGGGCATATGAGCGAAAAATTCGTCGGTAAAATCGTTCAAAAGAATAACCTGCGCGATAAGGTCTATCTGGCGACGAAGATGCCGGTGTGGTTGGCTAAAGCGCCGGAGGATTACGACAGGCTTTTGGACGAACAGCTTGCCAATCTTCAGACAGATTACGTGGATTTTTATTTACTGCATTCACTCGGCGCAGGGTTTTGGAACAACGTGGAGAAACAAGAGTTGTTCGCCTTTATGGAACGCGCCAAGCGGGACGGTCGTGTAAAAAATATCGGCTTTTCATTTCACGACAATATTCCCGTTTTCAAACAGATCATCGATGCGTATACCTGGGACTTTTGTCAGATTCAGCTCAATTATATGGATGAAAACTATCAAGCCGGCATTGAAGGGTTGAAATATGCTGCTGATAAAGGCATATTCGTCGTCATTATGGAACCGCTGAAAGGCGGCAGACTCGGCACGATGCTGTCGAATACGATGCAGGCAGTTTTTGATAAGAATGACGTTGCGTTGAAACCGGCGGCACTGGCGATGAAGTATCTGTTTGATAAGTCGGAAGTGGGTTGTGTGCTGACGGGGGCGAGTACGCTGGAGCAATTAAAAGAAAACGTCGCGACAGCCAAGACGTGTGATGTTGGCGATTTAACAGACAATGAAAAGCAGGCCATCCAAGAGCTGGAAGCGTTTTATAATGCGCGTACAAAAGTGCCCTGTACCGGTTGCCTGTATTGTATTGACGACTGTCCGCAGCGCATTCCGATCAACATCGTCTTTTCGCTGTATAACGGCCGGTACATGTATGAAAATGACACGATGGCTAAAATTCAATATTATGCGCATGTTTCCGAGGCGCGGCGGCCGGATCAGTGCCTGGATTGCGGAATCTGTGAGGAGCGGTGTCCGCAGGGCATTGCTATTCGCGAAAAGCTGAAAGAAGCGCAGGCGGATCTGGAATCGATTTAGTAACATCGTATGAAGCCGTTAAGTAATATTTGTGTTCGATTTCATTTTATGCTAAAATATTTTTAGAATTGTTACGAGAAATTTTATGGGGGGCAAGAAAATGGAAAAAACAATGTTTAGTGTTGTAAAAGGTGCTGATGGCATTTATTGGGGAGAAATGCCGGTGCCGGTATGTGGGGAT
>CALGIV010000228.1 GCA_937914785.1 uncultured Eubacteriaceae bacterium
CAATAGCAGAACCACCTTATCAGTACGGCTTCTGATAAGGTGGTTCTGCTATTGTCTGTCAGTTGAGCATAGGTCATCCCGGCTGTTACGTCAATACCGCCCTGTGTTTTCCAGCCGGTAAATACGTAACCTTCCCTGACGGGTTCCTCAGCGGGGTAATAGATTTCTTTATCCCATAAGGCTGGTTGCCATCCAGTGGTTTCTTTCCCTGTAGAGGGGAAGGTTCCGCCATTTGCTAAATAGGCTACTTTATAATCGCGATCAAGTGCGTAAATCAAGATTGTCGCGACCTTATCGTTGATGGCGTTTGACCCGCCGAGAATATGGATTTTGGTCGCGTCAGTCGCTTTGATATAATCGATTGTAACAGATGGCACTGCAGACGCCTTGCCATCGGCCAAAATCATCGGTGCGTTGTCTTTGGCCGCTGCAACACCGCCTGTCAGTGCGTCGGCATAATTTCTGCCCGTCGCTGCATAAATGGTATCAGCTTTTTCAAAGTATTCCTCTTGAATTTCGATTGCCGTAGTGTAGCGGTCGTCACCTGCGAGACGCTTTGTTGGGGCAATACTTTCCAGCATGCTTTCCGTCGTTTTGTTGATAACAGCTGAGCCGCCGACAATAACGATATTGTCTACATCGGCTAATGCATCGGAAGTGGCTTTTGGAACCGCATTCGTATCGACAAAAAGAATCGGCTGACCGTTAACCGCTGCGGCACTGCCTACGCTAAGTGCATCGGGATAATTTTGTCCATAAGCGATGACTGCCGTGTCGTATTCGGTGTATTTCGCCAATTCTTCTGCGATGAGCGCTGCCGTTTCATAACGGTCTGATCCTGCAATTCGCCTTACTCTTGTGAAGTTTCGCGCCAGAACATTTGCAAATGCATCGGACATAACACTCGTTCCGCCGAGCAGATAAACGTTTTTAACGCCGAGCCGTCTCAGTTCATCCCAGGTTGCTTTGTCCATCGTCTGGCTGTTCGTGTTTACCATCAACACCGGTGCGTCGAGCGCGTATGCCAGCGGGATTGCCGCGAGTGCATCCGGATAGTTGAATCCGTCGACTAAAATAGCGTTTTTGCTCGTCGCAAAAGTTTCCCTGCTGATTTCAACTGCCGTTTCAAAGCGGTCGTCGCCGGCCAGACGGTATTCATCAATTTCTGCCGGGGAAAGCGCTTTATAGGCTTCGCCGATCATTTGCTTGTCCGCATTGTCGGCAGGGGTGGTAATACCGCTTGCCGTCACAGGGACTGCTATGGCAAAGATCAGCATAAGCACAAGTAAAAATGATAGTGTTTTTTTCATTGACTCCTCCAAAATTATCAATTTGTGCCACTTTTGTTCTGGGGTCGGGCTCCCTGTTTTCAGCCGCATTGCTGACGCGCAACGTGGTTAAGCGGCCACTTTTATTCTGGGGTTGGGCTCCCTGTTTTCAGCCGCGTTGCTGACGCGCAACGTGGTCAAGCGGCCACTTTTATTCTGGGGTTGGGCTCCCTGTTTTCAGCCGCATTGCTGACGCGCAACGTGGTTAAACGGCCGCTTTTGTTCTGAGGTTGGGCTCCTCGTTTTCAGCTGCATTTCCAATCCTTTCAACACGAAACGTGGTGAAGCAGCTTATTCCTGTTATGTATGAAAAGCGACGGTATCGTCGCCGTACTCGCCTTAAATTAAAAGCCGCGGTCGACGCCATTTGTTTTTGGACGAGATAAAGTGTAGTGGGCAGCAGGCTGGTCGATAGGAAGCGATATACATTGCTGTGATGCCTTTAAAACGACCTTTGTTAAAACACTTCTCAGCGGAGTTTTTTTGGCGCTGTCAATACGACGGTCGCCATTAAAGCAAACGTTATTTCTTGTCGTTTTTTAATTTTATTAAAAATAAAAGAATATTCAGTAAATTTCATTTAATATACCTTTATTTCTAAAAAATGTCAATAGTATAAGATGTAATAAAACAAAAAAAGCTATAGAATTACAATGCGTTTTGGACAAGGGATATAAAAATATGTCAAGGATGAACAAAAATTGATTATTGTCGCATTACCGCCAAATAATGATAGCGCACTATAAATGACGAAAGCCTTGAAATCACCATATTTCAAGGCTTTCAGCGGTTGTTGATGATATGCATTCGGGAAAAAAGGGAGCCCAAATGATAAAATGAGTAAATGTGCAGTATATTTTTGTGCACATTACAGTATTGATATTGTATTGCCATCCGGTTCTTCAACATGGAGTTCTTTCCACTCTATACAGCAGTTTTTAGAGAAACCCGGTGAAATTAATAGTCCAAGGTAGTTGACAGGTGGGTTT
>CALGIV010000229.1 GCA_937914785.1 uncultured Eubacteriaceae bacterium
GTTCAAGTCGTACTCCCCGGTCTTTAATGCCTGCATCAGCTGTCCGGTCGTCAGCAGGGCGGGGTAGCAGATATCGTTATGTACGTCACGCAGGCCTTCTTCAACGATTTCTTTGTCGATGGAGTCGAGCAGGACGACATTGTAGCCGTGCTGCTTAAAAATCTTTTCGATAAACTCGAAGTGAATCGGCAGCATCATCGGCATTAAAATCGTATATTCTTTTTTCATTTCTTTTGTAAAAACAAGGCGTCCTTCTTTTGTGTAAACAAGTTCAGCCATTTAAAAAACACCACTTTCTTTTAGCTGGGCGGCCGCAGCGATCAGGCTGCGGATACGGATTTTTGCCGCACCAAGGTTGTTTATTTCATCTATTTTAATCTGTGTATATATTTTTCCATTTTTTTCCAGAATTTCCCGCACTTCATCAGATGTGACGGCATCCAGACCGCAGCCAAAGGAGACGAGCTGAATCAGATTCATATTGGGCCACGTGCAAATGTAGCGGGCAGCCGCATAAAGTCGCGCGTGATAAGTCCATTGATTGATGACTGTTGTCGGCGCTTTTTCCATATAAGGGCTGAGGCAGTCTTCACTGAGCACGACGAGGTCGAACGAGGAGATCAGTTTATCGATGCCGTGGTGCACTTCAGGATCGACGTGATAAGGCCTGCCGGCCAGTACGATGATGTCCAGTCCGTGCTCTTCGGCGTAAGCCATCGCTTTTTCGCCGAAAGTGATGACGGCCTTTTGATAGTCTTCATAAGCGTCATACGCCTTATTCGCAGCGGCTTTTACCTGTTTTTTCGTCACAGGATAGTGTTGTGAGAAATACTCGTAGACCTTTGGAATAAAGGTGCGCTTAATATGCGGGCCGAGGTGTGGATACAAAAACTTGACGTTCTGCAATTGTTCGATGTTTGCATTCAACAGTTCGGGATAATAGGCGACAACAGGGCAATTATAATGGTTATCGCCTTTTTTCTCGTCAAAGTTATAAGTCATACACGGGTAAAAGATCGCCTCTACACCTTTATCAAGCAGGTTTTCGATGTGGCCGTGTACGAGTTTGGCCGGATAGCACACGGTATCGGATGGAATCGTGTGTTGTCCGGTTTGGTAAAGTGCTCTTGTCGAGACGTCGGAGAGAATGACTTCAAAGCCCAGCTCCGTCAAAAAGGTATGCCAAAACGGCAGGTTTTCATACATATTCAACTGAAATGGCAGTCCGATTTTGCCCAACGGTCCGGCGTTCGGCGCGAATGACTTTAAGTAGTCCAGTTTAAACTCATAGGCGTTCGGCGCCGGCGCTTTACGGGCTTTGCCTAAGGGGCGCTCACAGCGGTTGCCTGAGATGAACTTTCTGCCGTCTTCAAAGGTGTTGATCGTCAATTTACAGTTATTCGTACACAGTTTGCATTGTGAATTTGTCGAAATATGGCTAAATTTGTCGAGCTGCTTTCGCGTCAAAATCGCAGAGCGTTCTTTATTCAGCTGCATTGCGCTGAGCGCACAGCCATATGCGCCCATCAGGCCTGCGATGGAGGGCCGTGTGACTTGTTGGCCCGTCTCGATCTCAAAGCTGCGCAATACCGCGTCGTTTAAAAAGGTGCCGCCCTGAACGACAATATTTTGACCGATTTCATCCGGGCTGTTCGCGCGGATGACTTTATACAGGGCGTTTTTGATCACACTGATGGCCAGCCCGGCCGAGATGTCTTCGATGACGGCGCCGTCCTTTTGTGCCTGCTTGACGGATGAGTTCATAAATACCGTACAGCGCGAGCCGAGGTTTACGGGGTGCTTCGCGTAGAGTGCCAGCTTGGCAAAGTCGTGAATTTCGTAGCCAAGTGCTTTGGCAAAGGTCTCGATAAAAGAACCGCAGCCGGAAGAGCAGGCTTCGTTTAACAAAATCGAGTCGATGGCATTGTTCTTGATTTTAAAACATTTCATATCCTGACCGCCGATGTCGATGATGAAGTCGACGTTGGGGTTGAATTGCTTTGCTGCGCGGAAATGTGCCATCGTCTCAACAAGGCCCATATCGATGTTAAAGGCATTTTGAATTAGTTCTTCGCCGTAACCGGTCACGGCACTGCCCTTGATGACAATGCGTTCCTCGCATAAATCATAAATCTTTTTAAGCTCATCGAGCACGATCGGCACCGGCTCGCCGGCGTTTTGAATATAATAAGAGTACAACAACCGGTAATCTTCGGTAATCAACACAATTTTAGTCGTTGTGGAACCGGCGTCAATGCCAAGATAAGCATCGCCTTCGTAAGTGGCGATGTCGGCTTTTTTAACATCGGTAATCTCGTGGCGTTTGCGGAAGGCCTCGTAGGCGGTTTCGTCTTCAAATAACGGCGGTAAAGTGTCGATGGTCGTCTTTGCGTTGGCGGCATTTTCAAATCGCGTGATGACATCGTCATAAGTCATCGGCTCAAGGTCCATCGAATGCAGCGCTGCGCCCATCGCGATGTAGTATTGCGAATTGTTTGGAAAACGACAAAAGGCCTTTTGCCCCAGTGTTTCTTTGAAACGTTTTTGCAGTCCTTTTAAGAATGTGAGCGGACCGCCCAAAAAAGTGACATTGCCCTCGATTTGGCGCCCTTGTGCCAGGCCGGTAATCGTCTGGTCGACGACGGCCTGGTAAATGCTTGCAGCAATATCCGGCTTTTGAGCGCCTTGATTTAACAGCGGTTGGATGTCGCTTTTGGCGAACACACCGCAGCGGGAAGCAATATTGTGGATGCGCTCCGCTTTTTCGCTTAAGGCATCTAATTCCTGCATTGAAACGTCAAGCAGGGTCGCCATTTGGTCGATAAACGCGCCGGTGCCGCCGGCACAGGTGCCGTTCATACGCTCCTCGCTGCCGCCGGTCAAAAAAATGATCTTGGCATCCTCGCCGCCGAGCTCGACGACGACGTCGGTATCCGGCAGGAAAGTTTCTACAGCGATGCGTGTGGCAAATACTTCCTGAACAAACTCGATGCCCGTGTGCTTGGACGTGCCAAGTCCGGCGGAGCCGGTGATGGCGACCGTAAAAGTGCAGTCGCGCAACAACGGCGCGACGTCTCGCAGTGCCCTTAAGGTTTCCGAGCGTACTTTGGAGTAGTGGCGCGTGTAGTATTTATGTAAAATGTTTAGTTTTTCATCTAGGATAACGACTTTGACGGTCGTAGAACCGATGTCGATACCGATATGTTTTGACATAGCGATCCTTTCGTTAGCAGGCTATTTGAGTATTTTGCATATTTTATATATTTTATCATAAAAGACTCACTTTTTCAATGTTTCGCTTTTTCTTGTTTTGTTTACCAAAATCATTATAATAATACACAATAATATTGCAAGTGCTTATTTTTGCCAACATCGAAAAAGGCATCATTTAAGGTGAATTAAAAGCATCGATTTATTCTGTTTATTTTAATATAAAATACTTGAAATTTTGTTGAAGTATGATAAGCTTACCAAAGAAAGAAAATAAGGTCTTTAAAGGAAAGGACACGGTATGAAAGTAATCATCGTTGGCGACGGCAGAGTTGGCAGCACGATTGCAGAGCAACTGGCAAAAGAAGGTCATGATATTGTCGTAATCGATAAGGATGTCGACGCATTGAAAGAATCGGCGAACGTGAATGATGTGATGTGTATTGAAGGGAATGGGGCGTTGTATGCCATCCAGCAACAGGCGGGTGCGGATACGGCTGATTTATTGATTGCCTGTACATCTTCCGATGAGTTGAACATGTTTTGTTGTTATTTGGCGAAAAAGATTGGTGCAAAACACACGATTGCCCGCGTGCGCAATCCGGAGTATTCCCAGCAGATTCACTTGTTAAAAGATGATATGGGTCTGAGTATGGCAATCAATCCTGATTTTGCCGCAGCAAACGAGATTACGCGTGTTTTGCTGTTTCCGTCTGCGGAAAAAGTGGAGCTGTTTGCGCGCGGCAGGGTTGAGCTCGTCGAACGGACCATCAAGGCAGGCAGCCTGCTGATCGACTTATCGCTGTCGGAATTGTATCGGAAGTTTCAGATTAAAATATTGGTCTGCGCTGTCCAGCGCGGCAGTGAGGTCATCATTCCGGATGGAAATTTTGTGCTTCAGGAAGGCGACAGAATTCATATTGCCGCCACGCACAAAGAGATTGAAAAGTTCTTTAAACGCTTAGGCAACTTAAAAGATAAAGTGAAAACGGTATTGATCATCGGCGGCGGCAGAATCGGCTATTATCTGGCGCACCAATTGATCAATATCGGGATGGATATAAAAATTATTGAACAGAATTATGACCGCTGTCTGGAATTGTGTGAGGATTTGCCGAAGGCAACAATCATCTGCGGAGATGGCACGGATCATGATTTGTTAAAGGAGGAAGGTCTGGCGCATTTCGATGCGTTTGTTGCCGTGACGGGCAATGATGAGGGCAATATGATTATGTCGCTGTACGCCTCGACGAACAATGTGCCGACCGTTGTGACAAAGGTGAACCGTGCAACGTATGCCGATGCGATCGATAAATTGGGTTTGAGCAGTGTGGTTTCGCCGAAACTCGTTACGGCGAGCCGGATTGTCAGCTATGTCCGTGCGATGCATAATTCGCTCAGCAGCGGTGTGGAAACACTTTATCAGTTGGTGGGCGGCCGCGTTGAGGCCCTGGAGTTTTCTATAAAGGAAAAGGCGCGTTATATCGGAATTCCGCTGAAGGATTTAAGTTTTAAAAAAGATGCGCTGATCGCCTGTATTGTGCGCGGGCGTGAGACTATCATCCCCGGCGGGAACGACAGCATTCAGGTAGGTGATAGTGTCGTCGTGGTGACGGCGGCGGAACATCGCCTGTACGATCTGGAAGATATTTTGCAGTAATCGGTGGAGAGATAAAAATGAATAAAAAGATTATTATTCATATGTCTGCAAAGATTTTACGTGTGGAAGCGGTGTTGTTGTTAATTCCTGCCATCGTTTCATTAATTTATCGCGAGGCCCAGAGTGCAACAGCTTTCTTTATCACTGCGGCGATCGTTGCGGCGATCAGCATTCCCATCAGCCTGAAAAAGCCGCAAGATACCACGATGTACGCCAAGGAAGGTTTGGTAATCGTGGCGCTCGTGTGGATCATCTGGTCTGTTTTTGGCGCATTGCCGTTTTATATCAGCGGGGAAATTCCGCATTTTGTCGATTGTTTGTTTGAGACGGTTTCCGGCTTTACGACGACAGGGTCGACTATTCTGACAAATGTAGAGGTGCTTTCTTACGGGATGTTGTTCTGGCGTAGCTTTACGCACTGGATTGGGGGGATGGGGGTGCTGATTTTCGTTATGGCGGTCATTCCGCTGACCAGCAAGCATTCGATTCACCTGATGCGGGCGGAAATGCCAGGGCCGGATGTGGATAAGCTCGTGCCGAAAGCGAAGTCAATGGCGCTGATTTTATACGGTATTTATGCGGTGATGACGCTTATATTAGTCGTGCTTTTGTTGTTGGGCGATATGCCGTTGTTCGACAGCATCATTCACGCATTCGGTACTGCCGGTACAGGCGGATTTTCGATGAAGAACGCCAGCATCGGTTATTACAACAGCGCGTACATCGACAATGTGCTGGCTGCAGCGATGCTTTTGTTTGGTGTGAATTTTAATGTTTACTTTTACATCGTGATGCGCAGATTCGGCCTGATCAAAAAAGAAGAGGAAGTGCGCGTATATTTTGGCATTGTATTGCTTTCAGTGCTGCTTATAACCTTGTCAATTTTGCCGATTTATGAATCGGCCGCCACTGCATTAAGATACAGTTTTTTCCAGGTTACATCGGTCATCTCGACGACGGGGTATGCGACGGCGGACTATAATACATGGCCGCAAATAGCAAAAACAGTACTGTTGTTGCTGACGGCGATTGGGGCCTGTGCGGGTTCTACAGCGGGGGGGATCAAGGTGTCGAGAATCGTTATTTTGTTTCGCAGTGTAAAGCTGGGCATCAAAAAAATGATTCATCCGAAAGCGGTGGGCGTCGTAAAAATGGGTGGAAGCGCGCTGAATGCGGAAACGGTAAGGGGCGTGTTGTTGTATATGATCGGCTACGTGATGATATTCGGTGCTGCGTTATTGATCGTATCGTTTAATCAACTGGATTTCGAGACGACTTTTTCATCTGTTCTGACCTGTTTGGGTAATGTGGGGCCCGGGTTTGGTGCGGTGGGTCCGGCTTCTAACTTTGCAGCGTTGTCTAACTTATCGAAGGTTACATTATCTTTTGTCATGCTGTTCGGCAGGCTGGAGATTTTCCCGCTGTTAATGTTGTTTACGCCGGCGATTTGGAAGAAAAAATTTGTATAAGTATCATTCGGAATAACAGTTGCTTTTCTTCATAAATATGGTATAATAAATATAGTTTTTTGGAGGTGGATAGAGTGAAACATATCAGACAAATTAATAAGATGGCAACAGAGGTCAAGAGTGCAGGATGCGCCGAGTGTCGCTCGGCTTGTCAATCGGCCTGTAAAACCTCTTGCACAGTTGGGAATCAATCGTGTGAAAATAAAGAAAACAGGCAGTAAATGCAAACGCATTTACTGCTGTTTTTAAAAAGAGGCTAAAAAATGTTGCATCGGTTTGAAAAAAGCGGCCGCTACGTTGTCTATGATAATGTCAGCGGCGTGCTGTTTGAAGTGGACAAAGTTGCTTTTGAGTTGCTTGAGTATATCAGAGAAGAGTCTGTAGAACAGTTGACAGATCGTTTTGGTGATCAGTATGGCAGGTCAAACGTAAAAGAGACGGCGGAAGAGTTGCGTTTGTTGATCGAAGAGAAGCTGCTTTTTGACGGTGAACCTGAGTATGAGCAGAAAGAAGCGTTCGGCAAGGTGAAGGCGTTGTGTTTGAATGTCTCTCATGATTGCGATCTGCGCTGTGCGTACTGTTTTGCGGCACAGGGAAGTTTCAAAAAAGACAGGCAATTGATGTCTTTGGATACGGCGAAGGCAGCGATCGACTTTTTAATTAAAGAAAGTGGAAACAGGCAAAGTCTTGAAGTGGACTTTTTTGGCGGGGAACCGCTGCTGAATTTCGACGTTGTAAAGCAGACGGTACTCTATGCGCGCAAAGCAGCGGCAGAGAACGATAAGACGTTTAAATTTACATTGACGACAAATGCCTATGCGCTCGATAAGGAAAAAGAAGCTTTTTTAAATGAATATATGGACAATGTCGTCTTAAGCCTGGACGGGCGCAGGATGGTGCACGACCGCATGCGGCCGGCAACTGACGGGACGGGCAGTTATATCGACGTGTGTCAGAACATCTTAAGCTTGATTAAAAACCGTGGGGAAAAAGAATACTATGTACGCGGTACATACACGGCGTACAATAAAGACTTTGCCGAAGACGTGCTGCATATTGCGAATATGGGCGTTGAACACATTTCGGTCGAGCCGGTAAGCGCACAGGAGGATTTGCCCTATGCGCTGCAAAAAGAGGATTTGACATTGTTGGATGAGCAGTACGACAGGATTATGCAGGAATATCTTTCCCGCTTGCATACAGACCGCCCATTTCAGTTCTTTCACTTTAATGTGGATATTGATAACAGCCCCTGTGTGTATAAGAAGATATCGGGTTGCGGCGCGGGGAGCGCGTATTTGGCGGTTGCGGCGAATGGCGAGCTTTACCCGTGTCATCAATTGGCGAATGAGGAGAAATTCTTGCTCGGCAATGTTTTTGACGGGCTGGAAAATGAAGAACTGGGCCGAGAGTTTTTTGAGACGAATATTTTGACAAAAGAAGACTGCCGGGATTGTTGGGCGAAGTATCATTGCGGCGGCGGATGTTATGCGGCAGCCTATTATGCGCAAGGAGATATTTCTTTGGTCGACGAAATGGCCTGTGAAATTCAAAAAAAACGACTGGAATATGCACTTTTGTTAAAAGTTGTGAATTCTGATGTTGACGAATTATATCCAAAAGACTTATAATGAAATGCATGTTGAAAAAGCAAGAATATATGAAGTAAAGAATACAGGGGACAAGCTATGAATGTCAAAAATGTTGTAAAACTGGCAGTTATTATCATAATCGTCGTTCTGCTGGGCGTGATTATGTTTAATGGCCTGCCTTTGAGTAAAGTTATCGGTTACTACGATATATTGCCGGTTACGGACTCGATCAGTTATGGATTGGACTTTACCGGCGGGGTATATGTGGTGCTGGAAGCGACGGAAACGGGAGATGAGGAAGTGGACGCCGACAACATTTCGCGTGCGATCGCAACGATTCGCGAACGTATCGATTCGCTCGGTGTAAAGGAGCCGACGATTGCCAAGCAGGGCACGAATAAGATCCGTGTCTCGATTCCGGATATTACCGATCAGGAAGAGGCGTTGGAGCTGATCGGTAAGACGGCACAGTTGGAAT